>JAFGNY010000299.1 GCA_016926765.1 Bacteroidales bacterium
ATACCAGAGCAAGTCCGAAAAGAATGAAAAGAAAGGTGGTCAGCAGTCTACGCTGGTTCAGCTCTTTTTGAACGTTCGCATTCTCTTCAGCCTGACGGAATTGTTCCTTCATGGAGGCCATGCGTCCCTCGATCTTTTCATCCATAAAATTGCGGGTATACAAGGAGAGTTCACTCAGGTAATAGTAAGCTTCCCGGTAATTCCCCTCAAGAAGGTTGAACTTCTCAAGGAGGGTGGAAGCCATCCTGATATAGGTGTTCACGTTATCGTGCTTGGCCTTTTGAAAAGCCCGGAGAGCCAGCTTCTTTGCAATGGTCAGATCATTCTTGCGATAATATATTCCTGCCATGTTGCACAGCACCAATGGTTCATCGATAGGACTGATCCTTTTCACCATTTCCAGCGCTTGATCGAGGTAAACAAGAGCGCTGTCCAGCTTATCCTTTCCCATCTCTGCCATCCCTAACAGGTTCAGATCACTGTAAATCAGTTTTTCATCCTTGTGCCTGACCGCAATATCCATTGATAACCCGGCATAGTGTGTGGTACTATCCATGTATCTGGGATAATCCTGTTCAAAAAAGATAGCACCCAAATAATTATAGGTTTGTGCCAGGAGGAGGGAGTCGTGTAACTGTGCATTCAGCGCCAGCGCAGAGTATAAGGATTCAAGACTCTCTGTACGGTTTCCTGATGCCCGGAGGTAATCGCCTAAGTGGTTGAAACAAACGATCTGGCCTTTCAAATCCTTTTTATTCTTATAGTAGTTCAGTAAAATCAATGTTTGTTCGATAGCGCTGCTGTAATCGCCAACCAGATAAAGAGAATCCAGTTTGTGCTGAATCGGGATTGTCTCCGGTTCATCTATCAACAAGCTACCGGTTGTTTGAGAACTACAGAATCCAACAGGCAGCAGAAGAAAGAAAACGAGTATCGATACAATGGAATCCTTTATCATATCAATCAGAGGATGATCTTCGAAAAAAAATCAAATATACTGATGAATCCCTATCCTTGAAAATATTTTTGAATATATCTGGTGATCAGTCTGGGTAAGGGAACAGAATTCATCTGATCTAATGGCAGGCGGATGTCGAACCCTTCAGGAGGTTCTTCCAGTGAGATATGGTAAAAAGTGGCCAGGATAACCTGATGAGAGAGAATGTGCCTGAACTCCTCAGAAATATTGATGACCGACGGTTTTTTTCCGTGAAAGATTCTTTTCCATTCATCGGTTTTTCTCAACCCTGAGGAAGATAATCTGACCATCGATTCAATAACCGGAAAATCATAAAGATTCTTCCAGATGTCCTCTTCTGAACGTTTATTTAATATGACCCTGGGTTTACCTCTCTCGGGAAAAGTCATCACCAGATAGTTCAGGTACCGTTTCCGGATGAAGACTTTCTTTTTTTTGACAGGGATCTTCAGAATTAGCTTGTGTTTGAATGCGTAACAGGAGGTATTAAAAATACAGTTGTGACAGGATGGTTTTTGCGGAGTGCATATCAGGGCGCCGAATTCAATCATTGCCTGATTGAATATTCCCGGTTGGTTTTTATCCATCAGACTGTTTGCTTTCTCTCTCGTTCTCTTTTTTCCTGAAGCTGAACCCACCTCATCCCTGAATCCAAAATACCGGGTGATAAACCGGTACACATTCCCATCGATTGCCGCTTGTGGTTCTCCAAACGCAAGGGAGGCGATGGATGCCGCAGAATAATCCCCAATACCTTTCAATTTCACGATTTGTAAATAAGTGGCAGGGAATTTGCCTCCGAAGTTCTCCCTAATCTCCAGTGCAGAAGCGTGTAGATTCCTTGCCCGTGAGTAGTACCCCATTCCCTGCCAGGTTTTCAGCACCTCCTCTTCACTAGCTGCCGCAAGAGACCGGATGTCAGGAAATTGTTCAATAAACCGGAGATAATAAGTTACTCCCTGTTCCATCCTTGTTTGTTGCAGGATCACCTCAGAAACCCAGATCAGGTAGGGATCTTTCGTCCCCCTGAAAGGAAGATCCCTCTTGTTAACTTCGTACCAGGAGATCAGGGAAGAGGAAAAGGTCATACAGGGTAATTGATTTGGGATACGTCATATAAGAATAAGAGTAACGGGATTAAAAACCCAAAATTAATGCTTTCTGCGCAAGGTTTTACCCTATCCCACATCCTATCGCGTATCGCGTATCCCATATTCCGGTTTTTTTTCTTGCATTTTATTGTCTGTTAAAAAAGTTATATATTTGCAACCCGTTTCCCATGGAACAAATTCATTCATTATTAACAATATAACTAATTACCCGTAGTATGACAAAAGCAGAAATCGTAGCAGAAATTGCTAGTAAGACCGGTATCGAAAAAGTTGCCGTTCAGGCCACAGTTGAAGCTTTTATGGACTCTGTGAAGAGCTCCATGATAAACGGACAAAACGTTTATTTAAGGGGATTTGGCAGTTTCATCATTAAAAAAAGAGCTGAAAAAACAGGGAGAAACATTTCCAGGAATACCACCCTGATTATTCCCGCTCATTTTATTCCCTCTTTTAAACCGGCAAAAACGTTCGTCAACAAGATTAAAGCCAACGTAAAAGTTAAATAATCTTTCTAAGGATTCATTCATTATGCCCAGCGGAAAAAAGAGAAAGAGACACAAGATGGCAACGCACAAGCGAAAAAAACGCTTGCGCAAGAACAGGCATAAGAAGAAGTAATTCCCTGCCTCTGCTACATTTCCTTCTGTCACCATGATCACAACCACCACGTTGTGGTCCACAGCTAAACTAGACGGATGTGAATAAGGAACTAATTATTAATTCAACTCCTCAGGGAGTTGAAATTGCTTTACTTGAAGATAAGCTCCTTGTTGAACTCAACAAGGAAAAAATCAACAACGAATTCGGAGTTGGAGACATCTACCTTGGCAAGGTTCGCAAGATCATGCCTGGTTTGAATGCTGCCTTTGTTGATGTTGGTTACGGGAAAGATGCATTTCTGCATTATCTGGACCTGGGGCCTCAGATTCAATCGCTGCTGAAATATATCAAAGCGGCCCAGTCGGGCAGAAATCCGAATCTGTCCATTGGCGATTTCCATCTGGAGCCCGACATCCAGAAAACCGGAAAGATCTCCGGGGTGTTAAAACCCAATCAGAATGTGTTGATCCAGATCGCAAAAGAGCCGATCTCAACCAAAGGACCCCGGGTCACTTCTGAAATCGCTTTTGCCGGAAGGTATCTTGTGCTGATCCCTTTCTCCGACAAGATCTCTGTATCCCAGAAAATCAAGAGCCAGGAAGAACGAAACCGTCTGAAACGGCTGATCACCAGCATCAAACCAAAGAATTGCGGAATCATCATCCGTACGGTGGCTGAAAATAAGCTGGTTGCCGACCTTGATCAGGATCTGCGGAACCTGTATCAACGGTGGGAAATAATTACCAAAAAACTAAACGGAGCTACCCCTCCGCTGAAGATTATCGGAGAGATCAACCGTACTTCGGCGATATTACGGGATATGCTGAATGAATCTTTCAACCAGATCATCGTTAACGACGCTGTCCTTTATGAGGAGATCCGGAACTATATCCAGAAGATCTTTCCGGATAAAGTGCATATTGTCAAACACCATAATTCCAAAGTACCGGTTTTTGAGGTTTTTGGTATCGACAAGATGATTAAAAGTTCCTTCGGGAAAGAGGTGACCATCAAGAGCGGTACCTACCTGATCATCGAGCACACTGAAGCGTTGCATGTCATCGATATCAACAGCGGACACCGGGTGAAAGCAGATAACAACCAGGAAACCAATGCGCTGGAAGTAAACCTGGAAGCAGCGACCGAAGTGGCCCGTCAGCTGCGCTTACGGGATATGGGCGGGATCATCGTGATTGATTTCATCGACATGAACCTGGGCGCCAACCGCAGGAAGTTATTTGACAAGTTGCGGGACGAGATGAAAAAAGACAGGGCAAAACATTCAATCCTGCCTCCCAGCAAATTCGGGCTCGTTCAGATCACCCGCCAACGGGTCAGGCCAGAGATGAATGTGGAAATTCTGGAGAAATGCCCGGCGTGTGACGGAACAGGACAGATCAAGCCAAGTCTGCTTCTCACCGACGAAATGGAGAACCAGATCAGTTACTTGATTCAGGAACAAAACGAACGGAATCTCACACTTTCTGTCCATCCCTTCGTATACGCTTTCATCAAACAGGGAATTTTCAATCTCCAGTGGAAGTGGCATAAGAAGTTTAAACAACGGATCAAAGTAATTTCCCAGAATTCCAACCATTTTATGGAGTACCATTTTTACAATAAGCTGGGGGATGAGATTAAAATGTAACTGCAGGAATGCAGGAATACAGGAATGTGTGGGAGTGTGATGGTGTGATGGTGTGATGAATTGCCCTGGCCTTCAGGCCGGGGTTCATAGGGAAAGAAAAGAGATGGACTTTAGCCCAAAATTAACAGTGAACACGTAAAAATCCTGATTCGTAAATCGAATTAATCGTAGATCAAAACATGGACATCGTCGTCAGCGGCATACGGTCAACAGGTAATTTACATCTAGGGAATTATTTCGGAGCGATCCGGAATTTCGTGAAGATGCAGGAAGAAAACCAGTGTTATTTCTTCATCGCCGATTACCATTCACTAACTACGCATCCTACGCCTGCCGACCTACACCAGAGTGTAAAAACGGTACTCGTCGAATTTCTGGCCTGTGGTCTCGATCCTGAAAAAGCCACTTTGTATATCCAGAGCGACCTCCCCGAAGTAGCAGAACTCTATCTGCTGCTCAACATGAATGCCTACGTGGGCGAGCTGGAACGCTGTACCTCCTTCAAAGAGAAAATACGCACTCATCCCAATAATGTCAATGCCGCGCTGCTCACCTACCCTACCCTGATGGCTGCCGATATCATTATTCACAAAGCACATAAAGTTCCTGTCGGGAAAGATCAGGAACAGCACCTGGAGATGACCCGGACCTTTGCCAGCCGCTTTAACCGCATGTACGGCGTCGACTATTTTCCTGAACCTGTCGCATACAATTTCGGGCAGGAGTTAATGAAGATCCCCGGACTGGATGGAGGTCAGAAAATGTCAAAGTCAGACAATGAGAACAGCGCCATTTTTCTGGCCGATCCCCCTGAAGCGATCCGGAAAAAGGTGATGCGGGCCGTCACCGATGCCGGTCCCACCGAACCAAACCAGCCCAAACCCCTGGCCATTGAAAATATCTTCCAATTGCTCCAGATCTTTTCTTCCGCCGATACCTATACCCATTTCAACGAACTTTACAACCGGTGTGAGATCCGTTACGGGGATCTGAAGAAACAGTTGGCTGAGGATATCATCACCTATACAAGCCCGTTCCGGGAGAAAATGGAAGCGTTGAAGCGAGACGATGTATACCTGGGGCAGGTAGCCAGACAAGGAGCCGAAAAGGCCCGCGAATCGGCAGCAAAGACAATCCGGGAGGTGAGGGAGATTATCGGGTTCAGGTCAATGCTTCCTTGATTTTTTCCAGTAATTGTTCTTTCGTAAACGGTTTTCCCAGGTAGTGGGAGCACCCGGCCTGGAAGATTTCGTTTTTGTCTGAAGCATTCGTATATCCTGTTACCGCGATGACCGGAATATGATCGTATCCGGGTTTCTTTCGGATGATCCGGGTAACGTCCAGGCCATTCATATCGGGACCCAGGTTGATGTCCATGAGGATCAGATCAAACTGGATTTGATCCGCCAGAGCAAGTGCATTTTTCCCATCCAAAGCCACAGAGATCTGATACTTTTCTTGCAGATATGCCGTCAGAAGCTCAACATTGTCTGGATTATCCTCAACCACTAAAATATGGATCTCCCCGGGAGGGGAGGCAAGATCCTCTATCGTTTTTACAGCGGGGAGTTCATCCTGGGTCTCCGTTTCAAACTCCTCACCTACTGAAGGGAAGGTTGACTCCCTTGGCAAAGCCATGATAAAGGTACTTCCTTCTCCGGGACAACTGTTTAAGGTGATCTTTCCGTTGTAGGTTGAGGCGATCTTATTGGCGATGGTCAGTCCCAGTCCGGTCCCTTCGTAGGTTCGCCCATACCCCTCACTGGCCTGTCTGAATGCTTCGAATATCACCTGTTGATGTTCTTTCGGAATGCCGACTCCTGTATCTTTGATCCGGATCCCGATCCATTTATGCCTCCGTTCACTGATCTGCTCTACCTGGATCCCGACTCCTCCCTGATCTGTAAACTTGATTGCATTATCGACCAGGTGATAAATTGCCTTTACCAGGTGATTCGGGTTGATCCTCGCTTCAGCCATGCAGGATGGAACGAAGGAGATCTCCAGTCCTTTGGCAACGGCCTTTGCCCTGAACTCTGGCATCATCTCTTCAATCCATCGGATCACGTTGACCGGTTCGATCACATCGTCTAGGACAATGGATTCCAGTTGTGCCAGCTCGAGGATATCGTCGAGCGTTTTCATCAACCGGTCGCCTGCGATGTTGATCCGGTGGGCCATGCCCCTGAATTCAGGTTCAGCGGAATCGGTTTCAATCATCGATGAAAATCCCAGGATAGCGTTCATCGGGGTACGGAATTCATGACTCAGATTGTTCAACAGAGATGTTTTCAACCGGTCCGATTCCTCTGCTTTAACTTTGGCTTCTTCCAGTACCCGGTTAATCCTGCGGATCTGATTTTCCGATTCAATCCGTTCGGTGATGTCCTGGTTGACGATCACCGCTCCGGTGATATCACCTTCCTCATTTTTGATCGGAATAGCTGAGTTTAGGATGATTTTGCGGGTTCCGTCGAAACACTCGATCTCGATCTCCTCATCGATGGAGGTTTCGCCATTCGAAACCGCTCGTGCAGCGGCCCATTCATGAGGTTCGATCTTTTTTCCACTGGAGCGCCACCACCCTTTGTACTCCCCGTATTGCTCCGGACCTACATACCTGGCTCCAGCCCATATCTGCCGGCCTGCAGGATTACCAATGTTGATCTGACCAGAGGCATCAGTGATCCATATCCCCACAGGGAGGATCTCCACGACTTCACCCAGCAACTGTTCACTCTGTCGCAGATCCCATTCGGCTTTTTTCCGTTCGGTAATATCATTGCCAATGGCAAGTACAGAAATCAGGGTCGTACCATCATCCGCAAAAATGTTCGCGGTGTTCCAGTTGACTTCCCTGATCCCGCCGCTTTTAGTCCGCACCGGTATCTCCAGGTTTTTCCATTGAACACCTTGTTTGACCTCTTCCGTCAGACCTCTGATCCCCTCAAGCTGATCTTCGGTAAATAAAATTTGAAATCCCAGAGTATAAAATTCTTCCGTGGTAAATCCGGTCATATCTCTGAATTCACGGTTCACACCTCTCACCGAAAGATCCGAGTTCAGGGTGATGATGGGAGCATTGGCATTATCGAGCAATTTTTCCAGATAGGTTTTCGTATCCCTGAGTTCTCTCTCCTGACGGCGCTGTTCCGTTACATCTTTAGCCAGCACCACGCGGGCATTCCTTCCGTTGTAGGTAGTTGCGTGTGATGTAATCTCTACCTCAATGAGCGACCCGTCTTTTTTCCGGTGATGCCAGTTCGATGAAGATTGAAACTCTTCTTTATTCCTGGAGATGTTGTCAAGGAGTGTTGGGATCTCTTCCGTCGGACGGATATCCTTTAAAGTCATCGTTAGAAATTCTTCCCGGCTGAAGCCATAGTGGGTTACTGCAGCTTCATTAACTTCCAGAAATGCCAGGGTCTCAAGGTCGTAGATCCATCGGGGAAAAGGCGCGTGTTCAAACAGCATCCTGAATTGTTTTTCACTTGCCCGGATATTTCTTTCCTGCAATACCCGGTAGAACGCTACACCGATGGTGTTTCCCAACTCTTCAAAAAATCCGATCAGATCCGGTGTGAACAAATCAACCCGGTGATCATTCAACTGAAGCAGGCCGATTACAGTGTCACCTGATTTCAATGGAATGAGAGCAATCGACTCATAGCCATCCTGAACACAGCGCCCCCTGGGAAAAAGAACTTCCAGGGAATTTCCGGGCTGTGTGATCAGTCCGGATACCCGGTTTGTCCAAAACGAACCATTTGCGGTAAATTGAGGTTTCGCCGTCGCGATGGCACCCGAAATCACCTTCCCGCACATGCACTCCAGCAGAGGGATTCCATTGGTATCGCGAACCACTTCTCCTGAAACGTTCCGTTGGCAAAGAGAATTTCGATCTTCCGTAAATATTTCCGGGAATCCGGTCTTCTCAAAATAGGGAAAATCTTCCCCGTCGCGGAGACGGATTCCGATGGCTTCAAATCCCGTAACCTCTTTAATCAGGCTCACGATGTCGTGGATCAGCCGTTGCCATTCATTTGGCCGGTTCAGGATAGTCAGGATGTCCGTTATCAGTTTCCTTGAAAAATTGTCTTTTGGGCTCATACTTAATTAGGTAAATAATTAATTAATCGCGATAAGACGGATGGTAACTTTTTGCTCATCTCCTGTTTGGCAATAAATTCTACCGCTCCGGCTTCGAAGGCGCTTTGTCTGTAAATATCTCCGTCAAGATTCGTCAGTACCACAATCTTGGTTTGAATTCCCCTTCGGCAAATCTCCAGGGTGGCTTCGATTCCGCTGATGCCGGGCAATCCGATATCCATCAGGATGATATCCGGATGGATCCGACCGGCCAGGGCTATGGATTCTTCTCCGGTGGATGCTTGTGAAATGGAGGAATGAGGAAAGAGATCCGTGAGCCAGGTAACTAAGGTTTTACGAAGACTTTCGTGATCTTCCACGATCAGAATGACAGGACTTTCAAGTGTATTTTTCTGCATGATACATGAGTTTGGTAAGATCTGGCGGCGTAAGTATAGAGTTTCTGAAGCAAAAGTATTTCTACAGATTCATTTAGTGTGTCAGGGAAGTCGGACAAATGATGTGGGGAAAGTTTGAAAAACGAAGGACGAGGGACGAGGGACGAGGGAGTTAGATTGTTATAAAGATTACAAAAGAGAGGCTAAGTTTGAGATTTCCTTCAATTTCGTCTTGGAAGAGATTCTTTGTATGTCAATATAAGATCCGGTGGAAAGATCAAAAGAAAGTTGGAACGTCATAGGAGATAAATTATGCCGGGTAATATGGGGCAGCTGTTCTTTCTGAAGTTCGTGGTTCAGAAAAGATTCAAGCAGTAATTCGGTCACTTCAATAGCGTTTTGCTGACACTCCTTTACGGTTTCTCCCTGTGTATATGCACAATCCCAATCAAGGCAAACAACAGAATATCCTATTTTCTCAGGAACAATTTTATATGTGAGTGTTAAACTTTTCATTACTAGTTTTTCCTTCTGCTAAATTAACAATTTTTTCAATGCTTTTTAAAGTTCCTCTTGCTAAAACTCTATGGTTGGGGATAGGGCACACCATTCCATTCCTTTGATATAAAATATGGCTTCCGCGCTGACGAAGAAATTCCCAGCCATTATTTTTCAATATGGTAATGACTTCTTTGGCAGACATCGTTTTCTTCCACGGATATCCCTGTTTGTTCAAACCTTTTTTATCCCTTAATCCGGTTCAATAGGGAAAGGGAATATCTTACCCCAGGAATTTTATTTACAGTTTCTTCCGACTGAACGACGAGGGACGAGGGACGAGGGACGAGGAACGAAGGGGTAATTCATGGTTAAGCCTACGGGATTTATTTCCGGTTTCGTACACAACGAAATCCTGTCCAGGCTGACTTGTATGCGGGATCTACCGGCAGCCGGGCAGAGCAGCGAAACGGAAGCGGGGTTTCACCATGCCAGGAACCCCCGCGGACGATCTTGAACTTACCGTTTTTGGGCAATGACAACTCACCTTTTGCATACCGGTGATATACATTTTCTTCATACCAATCTTCACACCACTCCCACACATTTCCACTCATATTGAAAGCCCCGAAAACGGAAATCCCCCCGGGATAATCATCCACTTCGCAGGTCGTCCCGGAACCTTTATTAAGGTAGCTTCGTGATTTATTCTCCTCCCACCTGTTTCCCCACGGATAGATCCTTCCGTCAACACCCCTCGCAGCCTTCTCCCACTCCAATTCCGTGGGCAAGCGTAACCCCGACCAGTCACAATAGATCCTGGCATCATACCAGTTGACGCACACTACGGGATGATTCGCTTTCTCTTCGGGAAATTTTCCGTTCTTCCATACAGGAGCACCCATCCCCTCTGTGACCTGCCCGGGAGGGGGATAACCCGTCTCCGTCACAAATTGGAGGTACTGTTCATTCGTGACACAGTAGATGCCAATGTCGAATTCAGGAAGGGCGGCATCAAACTGAGGTTTTTCACGGATCGTGGAGCTATCTGTCAAATACGGATCCTCTGTCCCGATACCAAATGTGGCTTTCCCCCTGGGAATATTGTTCATCATGGCGGAACCCGTTTTCCGGTTAACTCATTGTAATCAGTAAATTTACTCAATAATTCACATTTCGCAGTTCACATTTCTCAGTTCACATTTAACCAAACTCCTTAAAATCTTTTCCTACCTCAACTGTCCTGATTAAATATTCTATCCAAAACTGCCTCTCGTCGCAATTGACAATCGGCCTGACCAGTACTGTCACTTTTTTATCTTGAAATAGATTATAAACCCTGATTGACAGGCTGATGGTCCGTTCTCGCAACGGATCGTTGAAATGACCTTTCTCCGGATTTTCCATGGGATTTTTTAATATTAATCCAGAAAATGGGGAAAAGGTTAATTAAACGGATGAAGTTTTTAACTGCGAAATGTGAAATGTGAATTCATGAATTTCCCCTTCGTCCTTTGTCCCTCACACCATCCCCTGGCTTACCGCGAATTTCACCAGTGCCGGGATGTCTTTCAGTCCGAGTTTCTGCATGAGCCTGCTGCGGTAGGTTTCCACGGTTTTTGCTGAGAGGAAAAGCAATGCGGCAATTTCACTGCTGGTCTTTCCTTCGGCCACCAGTTGCAGCACCTCCCGTTCACGGTCGCTCAGTTTCCATAGAGGGCTTTGCTGGTCCTGCACCGTATGCTTCAACATGTAGCTGTCGATCAGGATGTCGTCCACCTTCCGTGAAAGGTATCTCTTCCCCGAATGAGCCGTCAGAACAGCCTGGATCACCTCGGCGCCGGCTGATTCCTTGAGCAGGTACCCGGTAGCCCCGGCCTGAAGGGCTCTGAAAATATCTTCAGAGGA
>JAFGNY010000300.1 GCA_016926765.1 Bacteroidales bacterium
CCAATTTTGTGATGCGGATAAACTATTCTAAATCACCAATGACCAATCACAAAAAAACCATATACCACGTTCTCGGCCTGATGTCAGGCACCTCTCTCGATGGCCTCGATATCGCTCATTGCCGTTTTGAACTCATTAATGGCAACTGGAAGCATCAGATTTTCCAGGCTGAAACGATCCCATATTCTCAGGAGTGGCAAAACCGGCTCCAAAACCTGGACGCCGGATCTGCAGCAGAATTGGCTCAAACCAATTCTGACCTCGGCCGTTTCATGGGCTCATTGACAAAGGATTTTATTAACCGGCATGGCATCCGGGCCGACTTCATCGCCAGCCACGGACAAACCATCTTTCATCAGCCTGCCCTGCGCTGGACCACACAAATTGGGAAAGGATCTGCCATCGCTGCCGAAACAGGGCTACCTACAGTATGTGATTTCCGTTCAACGGATGTCGCACTTGGCGGTCAGGGCGCTCCTCTGGTTCCCATTGGCGACCGGCTTCTATTTCCCCGATATACCTGTTGCCTCAACCTTGGCGGATTTGCCAACATCTCTTACGACATCGATGATCAGCGCATTGCTTACGACATTTGTCCGGTCAACATGGTGTTGAATATCCTGGCCCATGAAGCCGGGAAGCCTTTCGATGAAAACGGGGAAGTGGCCCGTAGCGGCTCTCTCCTCCCCGATCTGCTGGAAACGTTGAACCAACTGGAATTTTACCACCGGCCTCCTCCCAAATCACTCGGCAAAGAGTGGGTGGATGATTCCATCCGGCCGTTGCTCCACAATGCATTAAGCCATTGGGCACAAGGCATCCGGAATCCGGCATCTGGCATCCAAAACCTCCTCCATACCTTCACTGAGCATATCGCTACCCAGGTAGCAAGGAACTCTGGTACAAACCGAGCAAATAAACTACTCGTTACAGGAGGGGGAGCTCTGAATACCTACCTGATGGAACGCATCCGTTTTCATGCCGCTCCTGAGGTCTTTTTGCCTGATCTTCAGACCATTCAGTTCAAAGAAGCATTGATCTTTGCTTTCCTTGGGGTTCTTCGCTGGCGGGGAGAAGTGAACTGCCTCTCTTCTGTAACAGGGGCTTCCAAAGATAACATAGGCGGGGCGATTTATCTGCCGTGACCCCTCCTGACCTCTCCTTGATTCTCTTTCCTTCTCCCCAGCCCCTCCCCTCGAAGCGAAGGGATTAAGGAAGGGATTATTATTTTTGTTACTTTTGTTTAACCTTTTACCAGATTACCCGATTAATAGTAAAAACATTATGACGGTAACAGCAATTGATCTCTTCAACATCCTAAAGGGTAAGTTGGGAGAGAAAGAAGCTAAGACACTTGTAGAATTTGTGGAAATTCACGTGGAGAAAAAATTCGAAGAACGATTGAACGAGATCGCTTCAAAAGAAGATATCTTCCTGGTAAAGAAAGATTTATTTGAAGTCAAGTCGGACCTTGAACTTACAATCGAGAAAGTTCGTTCCGACATGATCAAGTGGATGTTCATCTTCTGGGTGGGGCAGGTCAGTGTAACGGTTGGTTTGATCCTGCTGGTTGTAAAATGAACTACCAGGAAACCTTATTGTGGCTCTACAGCCAGCTTCCCATGTACCAGCGAATCGGCGGAGCGGCTTACAAAGATACTCTTGACAACACCATCACACTCTGCAACCTTCTGGGGAATCCCCAAAACTACTTTGAATCCATCCACATAGCCGGCACCAACGGGAAAGGCAGCGTATCGCACATGCTTGCCTCCATCCTCCAGGAGCAGGGATATAAAACCGGCCTTTACACCTCCCCTCACCTGAAGGATTTTCGCGAACGGATCCGCGTTAACGGACACCTCATCCCGAAACGAAAAGTTACGGCTTTCATCAAAAAATACAGAGAGGCATTTGAGCAGATCCAACCCAGTTTTTTTGAGATGACCGTCGGACTGGCATTTGATTATTTCCGGGAGGAAGAGGTTGATATTGCGATCGTGGAAGTTGGCATGGGCGGCCGGCTCGACTCCACAAACATCATCACTCCTCTCGTTTCAGTGATAACGAACATCAGTCTCGATCACATGCAATTCCTGGGCGATACACCGGAAAAAATTGCCATTGAAAAGGCTGGCATCATCAAGCCAGGTGTTCCTGTGGTTATTGGTGAAACCCAGCCGGAAACAGAGGCTCTGTTCAGAAAAAAGGCTCAAGATGCAGGGTCATTCATCCTCTTTGCCGATCAGGGTACCGGATACCGGATGTCGAAGCGAAGCGGAGATCCCGAGACATCGGGGCCGGATGCCGGATACCAGCTGCCGTTACAGGGATCGTATCAGAAAAAAAACCTGAAGACAGTTCTTGCCGTCGTAGAAGTTCTCCGGCATCTGCGGAAACCATATGTAGATCCGGCATCCGGTAACCTGCATCCGGTATCTCTAATTACAGATCAAGCTCTCCGTTCCGGCCTTAACAACGTGATCGTCAATACCGGTTTGCAGGGAAGGTGGCAAATTCTTAGCGAACGTCCGCTGACAATCTGCGACACAGGTCATAACGAGGCGGGTATCCGGGAGGTTGTTCATCAACTTGCAGAAACACCGCATAACAATCTGCATATCGTATTCGGACAGGTCGACGATAAAGAGACGGAAAGTATCCTTGCTCTCCTGCCAAAGGAGGCTGCGTACTATTTCTGTAAAGCCAATATTCCACGGGGACGGGATGCTTTTAATCTGAAGCACCGGGCTGAAGAGGCTGGTTTGAAAGGATCTGCATATGAATCGGTACAAAAAGCCCTTGCTGCCGCACGGGAATCCGCCAGATCTGACGATCTGATATTTATCGGAGGAAGTACTTTCGTGGTGGCGGAAGTGCTGACTTGAGATGAAAAACGAGGGACGAAGGCCGAAACAACCTGAACCCTGATATCAGTATACGATCACCATGACAAGCGAACTACCCTGATCGCTGACAATCTCCAGGTAATAAACTCCTCTTTCCTCCAAGTTGATGGTCAACATTATCTCTCCCGCCCCGGTTAACTGGTCTGTAATCCTTCCGGAAATATCATAGATACGAAGTTCGTTGATTGGATTCCCTGACATGATTTGAATACTTCCATGTGTAGGGTTCGGAAAGATTAACAGGTCGTCCATGACTTCTTCTTCCACTCCTACCGGCTTTCCCAACTGGATCACGGTAACATCTCGTGGCTCAACCTGTGATGACATCAGGGTCAAAGAAACAGTCC
>JAFGNY010000045.1 GCA_016926765.1 Bacteroidales bacterium
GATCAACTGGGTACCACACACCGGACATTGTGTTGGAAAAATAACAGGAATCGCATGGGAAGGGCGATGATCCAGTTTCACTCCGGTAATTTTGGGAATGATCTCTCCTCCTTTTTCAACATAGACCAAATCTCCGATCCGGATATCCAGCATAGCAATGATATCAGCGTTGTGAAGTGTGGCTCTTCTGACAACACTGCCGGCCAACTGTACCGGTATCAGGTTGGCAACGGGTGTGACGGCACCTGTTCTTCCAACCTGGAAGTCGATAGAGAGGAGACGGGTCTCCGACTGTTCCGCCTTAAATTTATAGGCGATAGCCCACCGCGGAGACTTCGCCGTGTTGCCTAGCAGTTCCTGCTGCTTCAGATCATTCACTTTGATCACTACGCCATCGATATCAAAAGGAAGCGTTGGTCTCAATTGCTCAATTTCATGAATAAACTCGAAGATTTCGTCAATAGTAGAACACCTGGCAAGGTAATCAGAAACTGGAAGTCCCCAGCTGCGTGCTGCCTGAAGTGACTCATAGTGGGATTTAAAAGGCAGACCGGAACCGGGCAGGTAATACAGAGAACAGTCGAGGCGACGTTTGGCCACTTCTTTCGGATCCTGCATTTTCAGGCTACCAGAAGCTGCATTTCTTGGATTGGCAAAGGGTTCTTCATCTTCCTCCAACCGTATTTTATTAAGCCGGCGAAAGCTTGCATGAGGCAAAAAAACTTCACCCCTGATCTCGAATGATTCAGGGAAACCGCTGCCGGAGAGTTGCAAGGGGATGGTATGGATCGTTTTAATGTTTGCGGTTACATCGTCGCCCACGGTCCCGTCACCCCGAGTAACAGCCTGAATCAGGATCCCATTCTGAAACGAAAGCCCGATGGCAACGCCATCGAATTTCAACTCGCAGATATATTCAACCTCTTCGCTGATCAGTTTATGAATGCGGGTTTCCCATTCCACCACCTCTTCATTGGAATAGGTGTTGTTGAGAGAGAGCATGGGGTATCGATGGATGACCTGCTGAAACTCTTTGGTGATTTCACCTCCCACACGTTGTGTGGGAGAATTGGGAGAGATCAGTTCAGGGAATTGCTGCTCAAGCGTTTCCAGCTTTTTTACAAGAAAATCGAACTCCTGGTCGCTGATTTCAGGTTTGGAAAGGACATAATAGGCATGGATATGGTTGTGGAGCTCTCTGGTCAGAGCCTGAATTTGCCTTTTTGCTTCCTCTTTTTCCATAGCCCTATCACATTCCAATACCCAACCGGATCCTGAGAACAGAGAGCGTATATCTGATCAGTTCAGTTGAAAGGCGTGTTTTAGAGAGACCTCCAAGCCGGTCTTCGTAAATGACAGGAATTTCAATGATGGTTCTATTCAGTATCTTCATGGTATACAGGAACCGAATAAAAAAATCACCATATCCATAAAAAATCTTCTCCAGGTTGACATTCTGTATTATTTCACGGTTGAAACAGAAGTAGCCGCTCAGATTATCCCTCGTCTGGACAGATAACAAATACTGAATAAATTTATTAAAAATTCTACTACCCAGATAACGAAGTCTGCTGGTTTCCATTCCGCCACCTGCAACGTACCTTGATCCGATCACAATGTCAAAGAAATCGGTGATAGTCATCATTAATGGAATCAGCTTAGGCGGATGGTTGAAATCGGAATCCATGATGACCAGTTTATCTCCGGCAGCATGCCTGATTCCGAACAATATCGCAGTGGCAAGTCCGCGCTGATCGGTTCTTTTGAACGGTTTCACACAGGAGATCCCATGGAAAGCGGAGGTGATTTCCTGAAACGTTCCATCGGGGCTGTTGTCATCGACAATGATAATTTCGTAGTCCTTGGATTTTCCATCCAGAACCCTGATAATTTCCCGGATGAGGAGTAGAACCGATTCTTTTTCGTTGTATGTGGGAAGTATGACGGATAGTCTCATTTTTTTACCGAATCGTATGCATCAATTAAATTCGTGGCAATATACTGAATCTCTTCCAATGTCAAGTCAGTAAAGGTTGGAAGGCTGATACCTTCGGCTGAGATCACGTTAGTGTTAGGGCAATCAAAAGGCAGGTACTGATTGGACTGATAGAAAGACATTTTGTGAATCGGATAAAAAACAGGCCTGGTGTCGATCTTTTTCTCTTTGAGGATTTCCCTTACCTGATCACGCCGGGATTCATCCAGTCCTTCCATCCGCAGGGTAAAAACCCAATTGATGTTCCGTTGCCCGTGAGTTTCCTGCACAATAAACTCGGGACGATGCTTCAATCTGTCGATGTATGCCTGATAAATCTGGTCACGGATCTTCAGGAGGAAATCAATCTGTTCAAGTTGTGCCAATCCGATGGCTGCCTGGATATTTGTCATACGGTAATTATACCCCAGATGGTCGTACCAGTACTTTTTACTTCGGCTCATTCCATGATCCCGCAAAACCCGCATCTTTTCGGCTAACTCATCGTTGTTTGTCAGGCACATTCCTCCTTCTCCCGTTGTAATCACTTTATTGCCGAAAAAACTAAAGCAGCTGATATCGCCAAAGGTTCCGGTTTTTTTCCCGTTGTATGTTGCGCCGATGGATTCTGCACAATCTTCAATGATGATCAGGTGATGTCTTTTTGCGATATCGATGATCTCATTCATCCTGGCAGGATTACCGTAGAGATGAACCGGGATGATGGCTTTGGTTTCCGGGGTGATGGCCTTCTCAATGGCCAAGGGAGCGATGTTCCAGTCATCCAGTTCAATATCGGTCAGCACGGGTACTGCATTGCAATACCTTACACAGTTAGCTGTTGCGATAAACGTCAGGTCTGGAACGATCACCTGGTCCTCGTGTGTGATTCCTGAGGCTGCCAGCGCCAGATGCAGGGCAATCGTCCCGTTATGGGTGGCGACGGCATGACGCAGGCCAAAATAGTCGGCAAAAGAGCGTTCAAACTGATCCACATAGGCCCCGATAGAGCTAATCCATCCTGAATCCAGGGCATCAGATACGTAGCGTTTTTCGTTGCCGTTAAATGCGGGCTTAGAGATAGGAATCATTTAGTTCAGGTTTTTTTGATGGTTATCCGGGAAGAATTACCACATCCCCTATCTTCTTTTAAAGAACACAGTAATCAGCAGGTATAGCTGGCATGCGGATCAGAATGGAGTTACCCACTCCCAGTAATAGGTTCCCACCTCGACAGGATTGATGCACATGACA
>JAFGNY010000301.1 GCA_016926765.1 Bacteroidales bacterium
AGATTGAACTCAACATGCGTTTTATCAGTAATCCATCCGTACAAAACTACCTGTTGATCTTATGGAGAACCCTCTTCAGAATCTTCTTCTGAAGTGATCCTATTCAGAAAAAATCAGTTCCCTTACCTGGTAACTTCCACCAGCTTCCAGCACACAATAACAGACTCCGCCCCCCTGGCGGTCAGGATGCCAATCATATCTGTAGGTACCTGCAGGCAAGATGGTATCCGCAATGGTTGTCACGATCCTGCCAGTTGCATCATAGATTCTGATTGAAAAAGTTATTTCAGGCAGGATGATCGTTACGGTGAAGGTGATTTGATCCACTGCCGGATTGGGATGAGGCGGCAATAAGATGATTCCCTGGTTAGCCTCCGGCTCCTCAAGACCATTCGGATCTATATGCGGGGAACCGGCTTCGATCCAGCCGGTATAGATCAGGGATGCCAGCGCCCGGGAACCCTTTTGGAACAACTCCCTGGTAAAGGCTCCGGTATGCTCCCACAGAGTTCCGTAATAGAGATCTGAGACGGTATTCCCGGCGATGGTAGCAGCCTCCTGATCTGCCAGCAGGATGCTGTCAACATACTGATAATTAGCGTAGATATAAGTAAAAATGAATTCCTTCACATTCCCGATGTATTGGCAGGAATCGGGAACAATATTAAGCTGGTCTTCATACCTGCCAACCATCTTCGATTCGTACCGGGAATGGACGCCACTCTGTCCGGTATATTGTCCGTTGTAATTTCGCGTCAGGTGCAACGGCATATGTCCGTCTCCCACATAATGTCCCAGATCGGCAGCAAACAATCCCGCCCTGTTCCAGTTAAGACGAGCTATACAAGCTACCATTGAATCGTAGGCAGTGACGGTTGCCCAGGGGAGAATGCCCTGATCGAGTACAAAGGAATACCCGTAAAGGGCAATCATGGTGTCCAGGTTGTGGTGGATCATCCCGGTTTCGAGAAACTCGGGATAGTTATCGATGTCAATATAATGCCGGGGAGCTTCATCCGGGTCAGTCTCTTTCCGGTAATCGGCATCGGAGGCATGCAATCTGACAATGTCTGTCCATCCGGGGATCAAAAATGCCATCTCTTGAGGCAGGATGATCGTGATTCCACCGTTGATCTTCTGATGGCCCAGGTACCCCCAGGAAGAGAGGAGGATAAGTATCACGGGTGAGAGGAGAAAAAGCAGGATTCGTTTATTGGTCATTGGTCATTAAAGGTTTCTTTCATCAAATCCAGGATAGCATTCAGCTCTTCCACCTTTTCCGGGTTTCCGAGTTGGGTATAGGTCAGGATCATATTGCTGACCAGTCGTTGAATGATATCTACATTTGTGCAGGGAGTGAAAAAAGTGGGGTCGGGTTTCATCTGCATCTGGCGGATAAAGAGATCAATCTCACGGCGGGTAAAAACCGCTCCTTTACTAAATGGATTGATATAGAAGAGAACATCCGAAGTCTCTTCCCCGGGATGATACAGTTCAGTGGTATAGGCCAGGATGAAATGTTGCGGCAGGTTCACTCCCTGGATCGGCAGGTTCAGTTTCTGTGCCAGGATCAGATAGAGAATCCCGAGTGTCAGGGGGCTCCCTTTCCTTGTTTCGAGCACTGTATGGATATATTGGTTCGTGGAAGCATAGAGATTGATCCGGTTGCCTTCAAATTTGTGAACATCATAAAAGATATGGTTCAGGATCCTGACGTTTTCGAGGGCAGTAAGGTTGTCATTCATCTCCAGCCAGGCATCCATCTTCATCTGCTCAATTGTTACCGTTATCTCTTCAGGATTCAAGTCGGGAAACTGACTTCTGGAGATCAGAAAAAACCCTTTCAGCAGATCGGAGGAACCAAGTTTCATCCAGTCTATGAACTGCTGTCTGAACCCTTCCTGCTGGATCCGGTGAATGATCCATTCAATTCTTCCCTGTACCCTGCTGTCGAAACTGTTTTCCCAGGCCGTCTCAAGCATCGGGACAGCCAGTTCGCCAAAGGCAAACAGCTTCTCCTGGATGATGCTAAATGTCTTGTCATCCGGTTCGTCCAGAAGGTTTATCAGGGCCGATAGCTGATCCGAATTCGTTGCCATGCGTGCAGCACAAAGGTACGAAATTATTCACAGTAGGCAGTGGGCAGTAGGCAGTGGGCAGTTTATTAAAAGGTTCAGTGATCCGGTATCCGGTATCCGGAATCTAACAACCAGCGGTCAGTTGCTCCAGCACCTGGTTGATCAGTTTGCGGATCACCGGGCCATGGTTGGGATTGTATTCCCCGGTAGCCCTGTTTGCCACCAACGCACAAACGGTAATGGTTTCATGGTCCATTAATGCACCAAGGCCATAGAGAGCAGAGGTCTCCATTTCGAAATTGGTGATCCGGGAACCATGGTAGCGAAACCGTTGCAGGTTGTCGATCATTTCAGGGTCGGTGAGAGCCAGTTGCAACCCGCGCCCCTGTGGTCCATAAAATCCGGGAGCTGTGACAGTAATGCCTTGAAGTGTCCCTTTAGAAAACTGCCGGATCAGCTTTTCCGAACCTTTAACGAAGTATGGCAACGTAAGTTGGGAATTCCAGTTTGAATGTCTGGCAAAATGAGCCGAAAGCTCTTGATCAATCACCTTCCGGTAATCCCGGTAGAAATAGATCAGGTTATCCAAACCCATCGCATAGGTGGATAAACTAAAACTGTTGAGGGGAATATCGGGCTGGATCGCACCGGAAGTCCCCAACCGGATGATGGTGAGAGCTTTTCTTTCCGCTTTTGGAAGACGCGTGGCAAGGTCATAATTGGCAAGTGCATCCAGTTCCTGCATGACAATATCGATATTGTCGGTGCCGATGCCGGTAGAGAGGGCAGTGATCCGAATCCCCTTATAAATCCCTGTATGTGCGATAAACTCACGGTTGGAAACCCTGCATTCAATTCGATCAAAGAATCCGGATACCTCCGCCACCCTTCCGGGATCCCCCATGATCAGAATGGTGTCGGCTAACTGATCCGGTCGCAGGTTCAGGTGGTAGATGCTTCCATCAGCATTGACAATCAGGTCGGGTTCAGCAAGTCGGGCCATATGAAGTGGAAGTGTTTCGTTTTAAAAGGACCAACTCCTGGCAGGAATACTCTGCTGAATGAGAAATTCCTTGAAAGCCAGAAATCCCTGTTCATGTCCGAACCGGTCAGCAATCAACTCCAGCAAAAGCTCCTCAGAATAGTGCTGGTGTGGTGAGGCAAGTGTGTTGAACAAGTCCGGCAGATCCTTCTCCAGAATCGTCAGAGAATATTCGAAGTCAAACTTTCCGAAGAGCTCTTTCACCAGGGGGCCGTTGTCGCAGCCGTCCATCAATAACTCCCCGGCAGGAGTGATCTCAACCGTGATATCGCGCCGGTTAGTGCCAATGGTATCTGAAGAGAAAAGTTGACGTTTCATGAGAATATCCACTAGTTCACGGCAAATGCCCTGCTATTTAACCCGACTGGCAAATCTTTCGTAATGCTTCTTTTTCTTTGATTTCAATCCATCCCTTCGAATCCTGGATGAGTCCGCTTTTTTTGAACTCCTGAATCCCTCTGATTACACTCATCACCGATAGTCCGGTGAATTCCGCAATATCTTTTCTCGAAAGGGTAAGGTAAAAACGGTCGGCGTGATAAATATTTTCTGATACAAATAAAAGTAATTCAGCCATCTTTCCGTTCATCTGCTTCCGGGTTAGGGAAACGATTTTGTCGAAATGATAGAGATTGCACTGATTCAGGCATTTGATGATCTCCGCAGCAAACATTCCATTACGAAGAATCATGGCTTCAATTGTTTTTTTTTCGATTGAACACACGATGGAATCTTCAATCGCAGCTATAGAATAAGGAAGAATGTCACTACTGAATAAAGTGGGTAAGGCCATAAAGGTTCCCGATGGAAATAAACTCAGAATCAGGTTGTCTTTCCGGCTTATCTCCTTATAAATCTTGACCAGTCCGTCTTGCAAATAAAAAATATGGGTGGCATGGTGTCCCTGCTTGGCAATGGTCTCTCCCCTGCGATATTCAATCTCGACACGCTTCTGCTGCATAGACATGAGCTCGTCATCAAGTAACTTAGTGAACGGGACAGATTTGGATCCGCATCCGTTACAGGTAATAT
>JAFGNY010000302.1 GCA_016926765.1 Bacteroidales bacterium
AGGCCAGGAATAGAGATATCCTTTGCTGAATGAGTTAGCCTCTTCTCCCAGCATCGGGCTGTTAAGCCGGTTGTAGTTAACGTATGTCATCGATACATCTGCAGATAATTTCTTGGATATCATGACATTAGCGCCTAGATTGATCGTAGTGCGGTCGTAGTCGCTGTTGTCGATGATCGCTGCGTGATCCTGGCGTGTAAGTGAAAGGCGCATAGTCCCACGATCTCCTCCACCCGAGAGGGAAATATTGTGTGTGGAGGTAAAACCGGTATGGAAGATCTCTTTGTAATTGTCAGGTTGGGGAGAATAGGACCTCATCTCTCCATCCCACCACCTGACCGTTTGTCCCTCCATCCTGGGCCCCCAGGACACAGCGGAACCATAGTAGCCGAATTCGGCTGCAGTGGATGAAGTCTCCCCCGATTGGTTCAGGATAAGGTTGTCGGTGCCATAAATACCCGGATAAAGAAGGGTGTCTCCATCCATCGGGAAGGTTGGCGGTGTAAAAGAAATGGGTCCTCCAGCCCCGTATGTGTTCTGTACCTCCCTGAACCTGTATGGGTCGATCATTTTAAGTGTATAATTGTAAGTCACCCCGATCCCTTTGTCCTTTCGGCCGCGTTTGGTTGTGATCAGGATCACCCCATTGGCCCCGCGGGATCCGTAAAGTGCAGAGGCTGCCCCTCCTTTCAGTACTGAATACTCTTCGATATCCATCGGGTTGATGTCGCCGATGGGATTTCCCCAGTCCACACCTCTCCCGATATTTTCCAGGCCGGGCGTGTTTTCCATCGGGACATTATCTACCACGATCAACGGTTGGTTGTTCCCCGAGATGTTATTGTTCCCGCGAATGACAACCCTGGTGGAGCTCCCGTCTACACCATCACCCTCTGAGACGCTGACGCCGGCAGATCTGCCGATGATGGCATCAAGCACGTTCGGGGTGTTGGACTGGACCACTTCGGACACCTCTATTTTCTGGGATGAATAGCCGATTTCACGCTTCTGGCGTTTCACACCGAGTGCGGTTACCACGACCTCGGCCAGTTCATTGGCCGACATTAGCATGACAATATTGAATTCGGTTTCCTCCCCAACGGCGATTTCCTGAGTCTGGTAGCCGATATAGCTGACAGTCAGGGTGTCAGCATTCCTGATTCCTTGAAGGGTAAAGAGTCCGTCAACATCTGTAACAGTACCGACGAGCTTTGTCTTCTTGCTTCCCTTCACAACAATGGATACACCTGGAAGCCCGGAATCCTCCTCTTCGGAAATGATCCGCCCGGTAATCGTTTTTTCCTGGGCAAATAATGCTGTAGTGCAAAGGAATAACAAGGTGAGGCTAAGTAGAATGTGCTTCATCTGCATAGGTTTCTTCTTAACAAAAATAGAAAATTCTCAAAGTGTTTGTTTTTTTTTAATGCCGTTTATCTGGATGATGATGAAAATTTGCATTAAACTGCTTCAATACACATTGATTATGAGGATCGAAAAGAAATACCTGAAGACGAAACCCCTCTGCAAGGTCAAATTTTCCCTTACAGGTGATCCCATATTGATGCCATTTCCGTTCACGTGGTCGGGGATTTTAACGAATGGCGACCTGGGGTTCATTCCATGAAAAAATCCAAATCGGGCGATTGATCGGTGCAGATCGATCTGCCTGCCGGTGCTCCATACCAGTTCAGGTACCTGATAGATGAAACGGTCTGTGATAATGACCCCGGTGCCGATGGTTCGGTGGATAACGGGCTGGGAGCTGAGAATTCCGTACTGGAACTCTGAGGATTGTAAATGCTCTGAAAGCATGTACATTTTCAGTTCTCCCGGGATGTTTATCGTTCAAACCGGTTTTCTCATCGAGTTATTGATCGGAGTTCTACATTCTTGTTGACTCACAGCATTGATCTTCGTAGTTTTGCTTGTGTTAAAGGAAAATTATGTGAGGGCCATCCTTGTTGTCATTCTTCCTGCATTTGCCTTTGTGATCTTAGGATGCACGGCTACACGATTGGGTTCAGATCTTGATTCCGGAACTATCGGTCTGGATTTTACTTTTCAAAAATTCAATATGTGTTTTGGCCCTTCTCCGGAGATCCGCCTCACCAATCTTCCCGATGGAACCACAAACCTGAATGTATCTCTGAGGGATCTTGACCACCCGGTTGCCGATCATGGCGGCGGTTACCTGAAGAATTTCAGTGGTTCTGTCATCCCGGCCGGTGCACTGGAACAGTATCAGGGACCATGCCCTTCCATGGATGATCCTTTCAGGCCCCATTACGTGTTTAAAGTCGAAGCCCTTGATGCAACCGGGAAGGTTATTGCCTTCGGCCAAAAGATGAAACAATGCGGCTGGCAGGATTTTCAATAGGCAAAATCTGAAGTTTTCTCTTCTTTTTTATCATTCGTCAATTATTTGATTATATTACTGTCTTATTTATGATTAGAATATAATCAAATTGTTTTACTATTTTGCTATTTCGCTATTTATCATGTATCTCTCCTGCCACTCCTACTACTCCCTCCGTTATGGGACCCTCTCCATTGAACAATTAGTGGCCCAGGCGGCATCCTTCGGGATTCAAGCCCTGGCCCTGACCGACATCAACAATTCCACCGGGATCATGGACTTTGTGGCAGCCTGTAAAGAAAAGGGGATCAAACCCATCGCAGGGATCGAGTTCCGTAACGGGGATCAATTGTTGTACA
>JAFGNY010000303.1 GCA_016926765.1 Bacteroidales bacterium
CTCGTCCGCTCGTCCGCTCGTCCGCTTGTCCGCTTGTCCGCTCGTCCGCTCGTCCGCTTGTCCCATGTAATCGGCCGGTGGAGTGAACCGCAAGGCTACCGAAGGCACTTTCAGCACATCCGCCACCACTTCAACGGTAACGGTGATATTTGCCGTCATCCCGGGAAGAAGCTTCATGTCGGGATTGGGGACATCAATGATGACCGTGTAGTTTACGACATTCTGAACCACAGTGGGAAGCAACCGGATCTGGCTGACAGTACCTGAAAAATTCTCACCCGCATAGGCATCCACCGTAAAGACGACCGGTTGGTCTACGTTGATCTTACCGATATCTGCCTCATCCACACTCGCCTGCACCTGCATCTTAGTCAAATCCTGGGCAATGGTAAACAGGGTTGGTGTATTGAAACTGGAAGCTACTGTCTGTCCCACGTCAATTGCACGCGACACCACAACACCTGAAATCGGTGACCGGATGGTGGCGTATTCGAGATTGATTTTTGCCCTGTTCAACGCTGCTTCGGAAGAGTTCAGCGTACTCTGTGCCGTTTCATAGGCCGTAAGCGCCAGGTCGTAATCCGCTTCAGCGACCACCTTTTGTTCATATAGCAGTTTCGTCCGGTCAAATTCCCGTTTCGCCTGTCTCACCTGAATCTCATTCCGGTGGTAGGAGGCCTCGGCGTCCCTGACAGAGGCTACAAGGTAGATCGTATCCAGAACGGCAATGATCTCTCCCTTCTTCACCTGATCGTTGAAATCGACCAGTATCTTGCTGATCGTCCCCGACACCTGGGTGCCTACCTGCACTGTGGTAACAGCGCTCAATGTGCCGGTAGCTGTCACCGTGGTGCTGATCTCTCCCTTTTCAACAGAAGCAAACTTCCATAGATATCCTGTGTTCTTTCCCATGCCCCAGTAAATCAACCAGGCTGCAACGAGTAGCAGAACGAAGCCTGCCAGCATGATCCAATATCTCTTCTTCATAGTGGTATATAAAAATCTGTAACTATCAAATTTAACTCGTCACTGGTCACTGGTTACTGGTCACTGGTCACTGTAATTAAAACGTGATCGGTATTCCCTTGTAAAAATCCAGGATCTTGTTTCTGAATATCGTCTCATATTTTACCTGGATCATATTGGACTGTGCTTTGAAATAGGCATTTTTCTCAATCAGGAAGTCCGTGGCATGCATCAGTCCGACCGTGTATTTCTGCTCTGCTGCTTTGTAGGATAACTCGGCTGCTGCAAGCTGCTCTTGCGTGGCATCATATTTCTTGATGGCCGCCTTCAGGTCTGTATAGGCCTGTTCAACAGATTTCCGCAACTGGTTCTTTACATACTGCTCACTCAGTTGCATGTTAAGGAGATTGATTGAAGCTCTGTCGATGTTGCTTTTCACAGATCGCTGGCTGTAGATCGGAATCGAGAGATTCAGGTTTACGGTTTGTCCGAGATTGTTCCACATCTGTTCGAAAAAAGGATAGTTCTCGGGATTGACGGCGCTCCCCTTGGTGCGGCTGGAAGCATAGTTACTCCCGAGGGAGGCTCCCAGGTTAAGGCGTGGATACCTGGCGCCTTTGGAGACTTTTAAACTGTATTCCGAGGCTTTGGTTTTCAAAAAGGCACTGGTGATCTGAGGTTGGACCGAAAGGGCTTTCTCATAGATCTGCTGATTTGTCTGAACCAGCCGGATGGATGGCTCGGGGAATTCCGGCTGATACACTTCAAAGGAATCGGAAACAGGCATCTCCATCAGTTGAAGTAATGTGACTTTTGCCATAGCCAGCTGGTTCTCTGCTGTGACCACCGAGAGGTTGTCTGTTGCCAGCTGCGATTTGATCTGGAGAAGATTGCTTTCGGGAAGTTTCCCGGCATTGACAAATTTTTCAGTCAACTCAACCTGTGCTTTGGTCCCCAGGGCCTGGTTGACTGCTGTTTTCAGGATCTCACAGGAAAACAGGAGTTGCAGGTATCCTGTTGTAATATCCAGTGTTACATCATTTTTTACTTTGTCGATGTCGTAACTGCTGGCTTGCAGGTTCAGCCTGTTCTGACGGATCGTATTGGCATTCTGGAGCCCGTTGAATAACAGGAGACTGGAACTTACTGAAAAGTTGGTGGAATGGTATGCCTGGTCGACATACTGGTTGGTAGTTGGATCGATATTCCACCCCATGCTGAGGTTCTCCCCCAAAGAAGCACTTACACCCGGTATCCGGGATGCCTTGTTTTGTTCAAGGGTGATCTTACTCAGATCTTTCGACAGGATGCTTTGGTTGATGGAAATATTTCTTGTCAATGCCGTATCGAGGCATTGCCGGAAGGTCCAGGTCTGCGCCCCGACACTGCCCGGCATCAGGAAGGTAACCAGACAAACCAGCAAGATGAAAAACCGCATGCGCATAATGTATCAGATAGAAAAGCCGGCACAAAAATCGGAATCCGGATCAGCTTTATCCAATCTTTTCAACCATCAGAAGAAATTCCTCTATTAATAATGCTTCCTATTCAACCTATTCAATTTTGTCTGCCTTCTTTAAATACTTTTTAAAAAAGTTTTTACTGTATATTTGCTGACGTTCGTTGTTAGGGTCTAAACCTTATTATTGTCCATGCTGAATCAGAAACTACAACAAAAACTACTGCAAAAACTATCTCCTCAACAGGTACTTGTGATGCGCTTGCTGCAGGAACCTATTCTCTCGTTTGAACAGCGGATTAAACAGGAGATTGAAGAAAATCCGGCGTTGGATGAATCTGCTGAATCAGATCCTGAAGAGGGAGACTATGCTGATGATCTGACCCTTGATTCCATCGTATCTGATGAAGACCAACTGCGCGACGATCTCGCCGAAGGGCCTGAATTAAACAATGAATTTTCAATCGAAGATTACCTGGAGGATGAAGATACACCCGGGTACAGGCTTACAACCTCTTACAGCAGACCTGATGAAGAGAACCGGGAACATCCTGTCATCTCATCCATCAGCTACCAGGATTTTCTGCTGGCACAACTAGGACTCAGCCAAAGTACCAACCGTGAGTTTATCATTGCCAGTACGATCATCGGCAATCTGGATGATGCCGGGTACCTGAGAAGAGAAGAATCGGCTTTGATCGACGACCTGGCTTTCAACCAAAACATCCAGACAACACCGGAAGAGGTGGATAAAATGATCCGGCTGGTCCAGAGTTTTGATCCGCCTGGTATCGGTGCACGGGACTTGCGGGAGTGTCTGCTTCTCCAGCTGGACCGGGTTTATGAAATGACGCCGGCAGTTGAACTGGCTACCGTGATTCTACGCGATTATTTTGACGAATTCAGTAAACGCCGGTTTGACAAACTGATTACCCGGTTGAAAATCTCGGAAGAAGAGCTGAAATCAGCCATTCAGGAGATTCAGAAATTAAATCCAAAACCCGGAGGAAATATCCCGGAAACATCCCGGTTGGAAGAGTTTATCATCCCCGATTTCATCATCATGAACATCGATGGCGAGTTGGAACTTACCCTCAATAGCCGGAATACTCCCGAACTGATCGTCAACAGACAGTATCAGGAGATGCTTCAGGCTTACGTGAAAAAACGGAGTAAAGCTACCAACAGTGAGAAAGCTGCTATCTCCTTTATCAAACAAAAACTCGACTCAGCAAAAGGATTCATTGAAGCCATCAAACAGCGGCAGGAGACGCTGTATAAAACCATGAGCGCGATAATGGAATACCAGCGGGACTATTTTCTGACCGGAGATGAAACCACGTTACGTCCGATGATTCTGAAAGATATCGCTGAGATCGTCAGTATGGATATTTCGACGATCTCCCGTGTTGCAAACAGCAAATACGTACAAACGCCTTTCGGGACTTTCCTGCTGAAAAGCTTCTTCTCCGAATCGATGCAGAATGTCCGAGGGGAAGAGGTCTCTACCCGTGAGATCAAGAAAATCCTTCAGGATATCATTGAAGAGGAAAACAAAAACAGCCCCTTCACCGATGATCAGCTGGTTGATCTGCTGAAAGGGAAAGGATACAATATCGCCCGCCGTACGATCTCTAAATACCGAAAACAACTGAACATTCCCTCTGCCAGACTTCGTGTTGAACTTCAGTAAATAAATCCTGACAGGCATGAACAACTTTATGGCCCGTATCCTATCATTTCTGTTTCATCCATTGCTCATCCCCACCTACCTCTTTTTAATCCTCCTGGGATTCGATCCTTCATTTTCTGTTCTGCTTCCGCTAAAAATGAAATGGCTGGTCACCGGCACCATCCTGGGAACCACAGTCATCTTCCCGTTGATTCTTATTCTGATCATGCTCCGGATGAAGGTGATCACATCCCTGTTTCTTCCAAGGAGGGAAGAACGGATCTTTCCGCTGATCACCATCGCTATTTTCTATTATGTGACATTTTACCTGATCAGGGATCTTTACTTCCCGCGAAATTTTCAGCTCTTTATCCTTGGAGCGACACTGCTGGCTGTTATCACATTACTGGTGAACCTTTTTTACCGGATCTCCATGCATATGACGGCGCTTGGCGCCATCACCGGATTATTTCTCAGTATGACCCTCCACTCGGGAGGATACTCCCTTGTGCTTTTTATCGGCGCTGTTTTGATTTCCGGACTGACAGGATCAGCCCGCCTTAAACTGAACGCCCACCAACCTGCCGAAATTTATTCCGGATGGCTGATGGGCGCGGCTGTGATGTGCGTTACCTCGTTCCTTCTCTAAAAAGGCATCAGAAGAATTCCGATGGAAAGGGGATAAATCTCCGGACCATTTCCTTTGGTAAAGATCTTCGACAACGAGTAATAGGCATTGATGTGAAACCACCTGTATCCAATACGGAAGGTGGGACCGTAGCTGAATTGTTCAAGGTTTTTGATCTCCCTGTATTTCACCCTGTATTTCTCACCGGTAAGGGTTTCATAATTCTCACCAACATATTTTGAATGTGCCGGCAACAGGTAGGCCACTTTAAATCCAATCCCAACTGCAATTTTAGATTTCGATTTAAACCTGAATTCAAGCGGAAGCTCCAGATAAGGCAGCGTTAATTTGCTACGCTGATAATTGACAGAGGCGGTATCCCCAATCTTTTCCAGCCAGGTTGAGTCCTGAGTACTTTTTACCAGAAAATTTCCGTACATATTTTGGGCTCTGAATCCCAAACCGATGGAGAATCCGAAATTACTCTTGCCGAACGGAACGTTGTACATGGCAAAGGTTTGAAACCCCTGATTGATCGTACGGGTATTGATGCCTTTCGGTATGCCGAACCAGATATCCTCGAATAGACCTACGCCGATGGTTACACGCTTTTTTGCCACTTCGTTGACCATCTGTGCTTTCACACCCGAAGAACAGAACAGGATCCAAACCAGTGCGATCAGAAGGGTGCCGGAAAATTTATCAAATTTCATAATGATCTCTTTTTCTTGATACAAAGATACACTTCCTCTTTGTTAACGAAAATTTAGCTCCATAATTTTTCAGGATACTCACCTTTTTCAATTAATTTTCGGATCCCTTGTACTACCATCTCTTTATCCTCCCGATAGGTGATCCCGTACCATTTTGCCGGACAGGGAAGAACCCTGACAGTTGCTATTTGTTTATGAATCAAATTGTTTACTTCTGTTGGGATGTAGTATTCCGCTTTCAGGGTTTCCCCGTTAGCCAGCAGAAATTCCCGAAATCCACTCTTCAGGTAACCAAAAAAAGTGGGGGTAAATCCCCAGAAATTCATGGATACCACCGCTTTTTCCGGAAGCCGGATAAAATTCTCCTCTTCATCCTTATAGACAATTCCTTCCGGGATACGCTCAATCCAGGTTCGTTCAACCACATTCTCCAGGTAATTTCCCGTATCAGTCTGGCAAATGCCCCTGCAAACGGATCCATATTCTGATAGCGTCTTTCCAATTTCAAAAGCCACCATCGCATAATCGTTTTTCCGTTCCGGGTTCCACTCATTGTAATAATCTGTCAGCGTTTGGTATGCTTCGCGACCATAAAAATCATCGGCATTGATGACCGCAAAGGGAGTATCAATCATCCCGTCGGCCATCAGCAAGGCGTGTCCTGTTCCCCAGGGCTTGGTCCTTTCCTTATTCCAGGCAATCCCTTCCGGGATTTTCCAGTTCTCCTGAAATACATAGTCGATGGGGATGTAGGGCTGCAGTTTTTGAATGATTACCTCCCTGAAATCTTTTTCAATCCGTTCATTAATCACAAAAACCACTTTCCCGAATCCAGCCCTTATTGCATCAAAAATCGAATAATCGATGATGGTCTCTCCGTTTGGTCCGATGGCATCAAGCTGCTTTAATCCTCCGTAACGACTTCCAATCCCGGCAGCTAAAATCAATAACGTTGGCTTCATTCAATTTACGATTAATTCGATTTACGATTTATCCCCCTAAATTCCTTTCCTACCCTCCTACCTTCCTGCCTTCACCACTTCCTGATCTTATGCCCCCACCATGCGTAGTAAACGATCACGATATATGAGGGTACAGCCAGCCAGTAGGCTTGTTGAGATCCCCATACATCCGAAAGATACCCCCAGAGAAGCGGAAGAATGGCTCCTCCGGCGATAGCCATGATAAGGAGCGCAGAGCCGGTTTTGATAAAACGGCCCAGGTCGTGAATAGCCAGCGGCCACACAGCCGGCCACACAAGGGCATTGGCCAGTCCGAGCAGGGCGATGAACAACACGGTATAGGGTAAAACAAGGTTCACCCGTTGAAAGGTCATCATATCAAAAAAGGGAAACGAGAAAGAGGCCCCGGCCGGCACAGAGATCGCCAGAATCGTAAACAGAATTCCCAGGATACCGCTCCAGGCGAGAGCACTTTTCTGTGACAGGATTTTCGGAATGGCGATGATGCCGGTGATGTATCCGATGATCATGGCTATCAACACCAGTGAAGTATAATATTTTGCCGACTCGAGCGGGACTCCGATTGCGTTCCCGTAACGGATGATGGTATCTCCGGCAATTACTTCAACGCCAACATAGAAAAACAATGTGATGACTCCCAGTACCAGGTGGGGGAACTGGAAAATGGAGTTTCTGGAAGCAGCATATCCGGTGTCGGTATCTGGATCCTGTTCCATTTCAACCTCAGGCAGCGGCGCATACCGGATAAACAGGCCCAGGATAAACAATACCGCAGTCATAACCAGATAAGGCCCGATCACCCGGTGGGCAAGTCCGTCGAGGGCCAGGCCTCGCGTCGTCTCATCCATCTCATTGAGGCTCAGCAGAAATGCATCCCCATCATGAAGAATGAAGTAGGCAAGGATCAGCGGTGCGATCGCCCCTGCTACCTTGTTGCAAATCCCCATAATACTGATTCTCCGGGCAGCGCTCTCCCGGGGTCCAATGATCGTGATATAAGGATTGGAGGCGGTTTGAAGAATCGCCAGCCCTGTGCCAAGGATGAACAACCCAAACAGAAAGACCGAATAGGTACGCATCATGGCAGCCGGAATAAACGTCAGGGTGCCAAGGGCCATCACCCATAACCCGACCATCATCCCATGTTTAAAACCGGTCTTCTTCAGGATCCAGGAGGAGGGGAGCGCCATTACCGTATAGGAGATATAAAAGGCAAAAGCAACAAAGAGCGCTTGAAAATCAGAAAGTTCGCAAGAAATTTTCAGGTAAGGGATCAGGATGCCGTTTAACCAGGTCACAAATCCGAAAATAAAAAAGAAGACACCGATGATGGTGATTGAAAGGATATAGTTTTTTGAGGTAGCCATCATGAGTTCTCTGTTTTTCCGGCTTCGGAATGAATGCACAAAAATAACGGAATTTCATTTTGTTAACATTTCTTTTAATTTTGATTTTTCATTGTACCTTTGACCGGAGAGCCTGATCTGATTTACTAAAACTTGGAATGACCCCATCGTTATGGAAAATGTGAATGAAAAATTCAATATCCTGATCGTTGATGACCGGAAAGAGAACCTGATTACCCTTGAATCGATCATAGAAAGCCCTGAACTCAATATCATCCAGGCCCTTTCGGGAAATGAGGCGTTAGCTCTCATGCTTGAATACAACGTATCCCTGGTATTGATGGACGTGCAGATGCCCGGAATGGACGGGTTTGAAACCGCTGAGCTGATGCGTGGGAGCGAGCGTACAAAACAGATCCCGATCATCTTTATCACTGCAACCTACCGCCAACCAAAACAGATCTTCAGGGGGTATGAATCCGGTGCGGTTGATTACCTCTATAAACCACTGGACAGGAGGATCCTTCAAAGTAAGATCAGAGCTTACATCGAATTTTTCAAGCAGAAGCACGAACTGGAGATCACCACACGGCAGTTAAAAAAAACCCTGGAAGAGGTTGACATGGCGAAACGGTTGGCTGAAGAGGCTACCATTGCCAAAAGCTCTTTCCTGGCCAGTATGAGCCATGAGATCCGCACCCCGTTGAACGGTATTATCGGGATGACCGATCTGATCCTGATGGATTCAGAACTGCCCGAGCACTATTATGAACACCTGACAGACATCAAACAGAGCAGCGAATCGCTGCTGGAAATCATCAACGAGATCCTGGATGTTTCGAAAATAGAAGCAGATAAACTGGAACTGGAACACATCGATTTCAGCCTGCGGGATGTATTGGGGAAAGTGGTTCGCCTGCTATCGGTTAAAACATTCCAGAAAAGTCTGGAGTTTCTCTGTCATTGCCCCCCCGACACCATCGATAACCTGGTTGGAGATCCGACCCGTTTGCGCCAGATCCTGATCAACCTAATGGGAAATGCAGTAAAATTTACTGAAACCGGCAGAATCGTTCTCTCGGTCAAGCAACTGGAATTGACCGATAAAATCGCACGTCTTGAGTTTTCCGTGCGTGATACCGGTATCGGGATCGCTTCGGACAAACTCCCGAAATTATTTACATCCTTCAGCCAGGCGGATAAATCCACCACACGTACCCACGGAGGCACCGGCCTGGGACTATCCATTTCCAAGAAACTGGTGGAGATGATGGGCGGGACCATCTCTGCGGACAGCACTCCCGGAGAGGGCAGTTGCTTCACCTTCATCCTTCCGCTTGAAATTGGAAAAGGCGAGCACTACGAAGGAGCAATCTGTTTACCGGCAGAGATAAAAGACCTCCATGTTCTCCTGGTCGACATGCAAACTGATCATAACCGTGAGCTCGAAACCTTCTTCATGTATTGCAATATCCCCCTTACTATTGCCACCACTGCAGAAGCTGCCCTGAAACTGGCCGCTAAACCAGATGCGAAAAAATACAAGGTAATTCTCATTGACCATCTTCTTCAATACCATAACGGCAAACAACTCTCCAACCTGCTTGAAGAGGAGTTGCCAAATGGAGCAACTCCCAGGTTTATCATGCTGACCGATGATAAATCCATCCATTCGACCAAGCGGATCAAACTGGCCGGTATCGACCATATTCTCTTTAAACCGGTGATGCAGAAGGAACTTCAGTGGATGTTCCAGCGAATCTTCATGAAAGAAATGGAGCTCCCTGAGACAATCTCCGCCACGCAAATCAAAACCCCTGGTCAGACGTTCAGAGATCTGACCATCCTACTTGCGGAGGATAATTTGATCAATCAAAAAATCGTGGTACAACTGCTTTCCAAACGAGGGATCAAAGTGATCACCGCCAGCAACGGGGTGGAAGCCGTCGAGAGAGCCAGCGAACGGAAGTACGACATGGTATTTATGGATGTCCAGATGCCGGAGATGGATGGGTTTGAAGCAACCCGGAAAATTCGCTCCAACCTGAAAGGACCAAATGTAAAAACACCTGTCATCGCCCTCACAGCCAATGCGATGAAAGGCGACCGGGAGATGTGCATCGAGTCAGGAATGAACGAGTATATCTCCAAACCGTTAAATCCCGATGAGGTTTTTAACATCATCGAACAATATTGTAAATAAGCTGAACTTTCCCCTCTATGTTGAAGAAAACCAAGCAAAAGATTCGCGAATACTTCCCCGATTTTCATTGGAAAACGCTGAAAAATCTTGGAATCGGAAAAACCATGTTGTTATGGTTTCTTGCGATCTCCCTGATACCCCTGGCTTCGCTTAGTTTTATCAATTACCTCTATTATTACCAGGGACTGAATATCCTGGCAAAAAAATCGCTGTTCACTACATCTCAATTACGGGTCAATGATCTGAATAACTTATTCCAACAATATGATAAGTACCTTAACTTCCTGACTGAAGACGAGGAGCTCCTGGGTCAATTAAGCCAACTCGACAACGTGATGGATGCCTCCGGAATGATTCCGCAAGAGTTCGTCAACACACAGCAGTACAGGTTCCTCACCAAGGAGTTAAAAATGATTTTCAACAAATCATGGAAACTTGAAGGGCTCTATAACATCCTGATGATTGATCAGGATGGAAATATTATCTTCAGCCTGAAGGAAGAGGGAGTTACCGGGCTCAACCTCAACCAGGGAAATCTCTCGAATACCCTGACCAGCAGAACCTATGAAGAGATACTTCAAACCGGCCGAACCCTCTTTTCAGATCTGGAATTTTTCCCTCCTTCAAACAATGTCATTACCGGGTTTCTCGGCCGGCCGGTATTCGACAACGGGGGCCGAAAACTGGGTGTGATGGGCATTCAGATCACCACCGAACGGATCGATAAAGTAATCCAATACAGCGTAGGATTTGGAAGCACTGTCAAGGTATACCTGGTTGGTCTCGACCTGAATCTTCGTTCTGTCAGTGAATACGGAAATCAAGACATCATCCTGAAGCAAACAGAAGATAATTCAAAAACCCGAACCTGGCAGGCATCCAAAATCAACGCATCCGCTTCAACCCCTGACGGGAACCCGGTGATCGAAGAGGTAAGTTATTACCAGAATTCCCAGGAAGTTGATGTGATGGGATTATTCAGAGAGATCGATTACCTGAAAACACTGGGTGTTGACTGGGTGCTGGTTGAAGAGATCAGCACCTATGAAGCTCACGCCGTAGGCCGCGAGCTATCGACATTTGCCAAGATTTCCCTCGTAGTAACTACGATTGTCGTTTTCATCATTTCCCTTTTCGTCACCCGGCGTTTTGTGACACCTATAAAAAGCATCTCCGCCTGGGCGAAACAGGTCGCCCTCGGAGAACTTCTCAGCAAGGATATCAGGGTTTCGGAAGATGAGGTTGGCGAGATGAAACATACGTTCAACCGGTTGGTCTCCTCCTTGCAACAGTACGCTGAGGTGAGTCAGTCCATCGCGCTGGGCGACTATACAAAAAAAGTGCCTATCCGCAGTCAGCAGGATACTCTCGGTAAATCGATGAACGAAATGGTCGAGAGTTTTAAGGGAGTAGTGAAACAAGCTGAAGCAATCGCCAGCGGAGATTATTCTACCAACGTTGTCCCGCGCAGTGATCAGGATACCCTGGGGATTTCCCTCTTCAACATGACCAAAAAACTTCGCGAAGCCTCCCTGGAAATCAAGACACAAGACTGGTTGAAGACCGGGTTGAATGAACTGAGCCTGAAGAGCAGTGGCGAAAAAAGCATCAAAGATCTTTCCGATGAGGTGCTCTCATTCCTGGTACACTACCTGGAAGCACAGCTTGGACTGTTGTTTGTTACCGGCGAACGAAACAATCTGAACCTTACCGGGGCATTTGCCTGTGAGCCTGTGGTGACCTCTGTTACTTTTGGTGAAGGTGTGATCGGGCAAGTAGCGAAAGAAAAGAGACCCTTCCTGTTCAGTACGTCTTCAGATGATCTGCCTCCTGTGAATATTGGGCCGGCCACTGAAAAACCAAATCATTTCATCGTAGCTCCTATCCTGTTTGAAAATCAGGTGCTTGGAGTGATCCAACTGGGTTCCTTTCAGCAATTTACCCCTGAGGAAAATCAGTTCCTGGATATTTCACTTGAGACAATCGCTCTGGCTATTCACACAGCCCGCTCGCGTGAACGCGTAGAACAACTTCTGCTAAAAACCCAGGAGCAGGCGAATGAACTTGCTGAACAGAAAGAGGAACTTAGACAAATCAATGAAGAACTGGAAGGACAAACCAAAGCACTTCGTCACTCAGAGGAGAATCTGCAGCATCAGCAGGAAGAACTTCGTGTGATTAACGAAGAGTTGGAAGAGCGGACCAAAGTGCTTGAACTGCAGCGTGATGACATCCGTAAAAAGAATCAGGCACTGCAACAGGCGCAGGTTGAGATCAAACAGAAGGCGGAAGCTCTGGAAGTTGCCAGCAAATACAAGTCGGAGTTTCTTGCCAATATGTCGCATGAGCTCAGAACGCCGCTCAACAGCATCCTTGCCCTTTCCGAACTTTTAGCCAGCAACAAGTTCAAAGGGATGGCCAAAGAGGAAATTGAGTTTGCCAATGTCATCAATTCCTCAGGAAAAGACCTTCTGGAGCTGATCAACGACATTCTTGATCTCTCAAAAGTTGAAGCAGGAAAACTGGAGATCGATATTGAAGATCTCTACCTTGAAGATCTGGAAGATTATGTGAAGAAAACCTTCTCCCCACTGACAAACAACCGGAGGATTAATCTGGACACAAAAATTGAAAAAGGGCTTCCCGAATCAATCGAGACTGATCCTCAGCGTACGCTTCAGATCATCAAAAACCTTCTTTCAAATGCCATCAAATTCACTGAAAAAGGAAGTGTCACCTTCTATATACACCGGCCCGGCAAAGAGGTGAAATTTTCCAATCCAAACCTGACA
>JAFGNY010000304.1 GCA_016926765.1 Bacteroidales bacterium
CTGTTCTTGTAGCAAAGGAACAATAACTGTATCTTTGCCGGCTCACAGTTCCCCAATGGCCTCAATTCGTATCACCAAAGAGTTCTCCTTTGAAGCGGCACATGCCCTGAAGGGATATGATGGTCCCTGCCGGAACATCCATGGGCACTCCTACCGGCTTTCGGTAACCGTTACCGGTAATCCAATCACTGATCCTTCCTCCCCGAAAAAGGGGATGATCATGGACTTCAGCGAACTGAAATCCATCATGAAATCCCGGATTATTGACCCAATGGATCACGCACTCATCCTTCCTTCCGATCTTGACATAACCGGGTTACATCAACTTAAAGAGACCTTTTCAAACATTGTAGTAGTTGATTATCAGCCAACCAGCGAGAATTTGCTGACCGATTTTGCACAAAGGATAGCATCTGCTCTTCCAGAGGGGGTGCGTCTCTTTTCCCTGACCTTACGGGAAACAGCCACCTCCTATGCCGAATGGTTTGCCGATGACCCGGCAGTTGGATAAACCATTTTCAATAGGATATCCGGGGAATAGTTACATTTGCTTCTGTCGCCGGATCTCGGGTATCAATGATGGTCGATTGATCCCATTGCAATGTATCACCATGATAGCCAAACTGGTACTCCGGATAACAGGAAGAGTGGGTATCCACATGAATTCTCACCATGTATTTGCCGTGAGGCAGATCCTTGAAATGAAAAGACCCGGAGGAATCAAGGGGTGAGGTTGCGTGCCATCTAACCGAATCCAGCGGCCGGGTGTGATCCGAAACATGAAACAGAAAGGCTGTCCCTTTTGTCAGTGTATCGCCATTAATGTATGCCGTTCCATGAATTTGGGCTGAGGGAGCTGTTTGCCAGACCAACAGAAATATCAAACCGGCAACCAGGATGATCATCGCCGGATAGAGGAAATATTTGAGCCTGATCCAGGATAAAAACCAGCCGGCAGGATCCTGACAAACCTCCGCTGATGGCTGCATTTTCTGACGAATGTGTTCCCACGATCCTTCAGGGGGATCAGGGGAAAAGTGGCTGAACTTCTCCCGGAAAAACGCGTTATATGCCCTATCCTTCTCTTCCATCACCGTATCCCAGTTTCGTTAATCCTTTTCTCAGGCTCCTTTTCGCAGCAAAAAGCTGCGATTTTGAGGTGTTTTCAGAGATCTCCAGCATCTGAGCAATCTCTTTGTGTGTATATCCTTCGATCACGTATAAATTGAACACCGTACGGTACCCGGCAGGCAATTGCCTTATGGAAGCCAGCAGTTCCTGATGGGAGAGCCGTGAAAGTGCGGAAATATCACTATTTTCAGGCGAATCATATGATTCAGGTTTATCTGTTGTAACGTACTTCATTTCACGTTTAACAAGGTTAATAGCCGTATTGATGATGATCCTTCTGATCCATCCTTCAAAGGAACCTTCATGTCGAAAACTGCTCATCTGATTGAACACACGCAAAAATCCCTCCTGAAGAAAATCATCCGCTTCCAGTGTATTTCCGGAAAATCGCAAACAAACCCCGTACATTCTGGGAGCAAACAATCGATACACTTCTCCCTGCGCAATCACATCTTTTTGCTTGCACCGTTCAATCAATTCCCTGTCAATTTCCAGACCTTGTTTCACGCTCCGATGTTGGGTGGCGTAAAATTAACAAAAGGATTCAATACCATCAAAGAACTTTTACCCTAACAGACAAAAAAAGTTGCCAAAGCGTTGGTTGATGCCGTATACCTGTTATTGCCCTTTTTCCGTTATCTTTGCCAATAATTTTCACCAAGTGATTTTTTCCCGGAGCACTATGAAAAAACTGGCCCTGTATACCCTCACCGTATTCCTTTTTTCCTGTGGAGGAGCGGAAGACAAAGCCTCGAAACTGGAAGCCTTGAAAACAGAACGTGATAACCTGTCACGACAAATCAGCCTGCTGGAGAAAGAGGTGTATCCGGAAGGGAAAACGGCTTCCGTCCCGGTCATGATTGATACGTTACGAACCATCCCCTTCTCGCACTGCATCGAAGTGCAGGGGAAAGTCGATGGAAACGAAAATATAGGTGTTAGTCCGCGCACCCCAGGTGTGGTAAACCGAATTCTGGTAAAAGAGGGCGACAATGTGGTGAAAGGGCAGATCCTGGCTGAACTGGATGCCGAGGTGCTGAAACAAACCCTGAAAGAGCTTGAATCTCAACTGGCCTTTGCAACCGAGTTGTATGAAAAACAGAAAGCCTTGTGGGATCAGAAGATTGGCTCTGAAGTTCAGTTTCTTACCTCGAAGAACAACAAAGAGTCACTGGAAAACAAGATAGCCACCATTCAGGATCAGATAAAAATGTCGAACATCACTTCCCCCATTGATGGAACGGTTGAAGAGATCCCCATCAAAGTCGGAGAGATGGCTGCTGTTGGATTTCCTGCCTTCCGGGTGGTCAATTTCAATCGTGCAAAAGTCATCGCAGATGTCGGAGAGGCCTACTCGGCCAAGATTAAAACCGGTGATCAGGTACAGATCTATCTCCCCGATCTCGGCAAAGAGTTTGATCAACGGGTTACCTTTGCCTCAAAATACATTGATCCGGTTAACCGGACGTTCGTCGTAGAGGCTGCATTGCCATCCAATCACCTGGTTTACAGGGCCAATATGATTGCTATCCTTCGCATCAAAGATTATGAAAATCCGCAGGCTGTGGCTATTCCCAGAAATTACATCCAATCGTCACGGGATGAAGGAGAGTATGTGTTTGTGGCAGAGGGAACCAACGGCTTCCTGGTGGCGAAAAAACAGTACATCAAACCGGGAATAACGTATAATGGTCTTACCGAAATAAGGGAAGGTCTTTCTGCCGGAGACCTGATCATCACTGCCGGGTATCAGGATCTGTACGACAACCAGCCGATTCATTTTCTGCCTTAGTTTCGATCCATGAAGCTTACTGAACCAACAAACAAGGAATTTTTTGCCACCAGCTGGGCCATTGGCAACAAGGCAAGCATCTATGTGCTTACTGTTTTTATCACTGCTCTCGGATTGATGTCCTATTTCAGTATACCAAAGGAGCAGTTTCCTGAAATCATCATCCCCACCATTATTGTATCTACGCCTTATCCGGGGACCTCCCCCGAAGATATGGAAAACCTGGTAACCCGTCCCATTGAAAAAGAGATCAAATCACTGGCCGATATCAAAGACATTACCAGCAATTCAGTGCAGGACTACTCCACTATTGTTGTCGAATTCAATCCCGGGATTGAAGTCACAGAGGCCAAGCAGCGGGTCAGGGATGCCGTAGATAAAACCAGAAGCAGTCTGCCCAACAACCTTCCCTCCGACCCTGTTATTCAGGAGGTGGATTTGTCAGAGATTCCGATAATGAACATCAACCTATCGGGAAATTACGACCTGCAGCGTTTGAAAAAATACGCCGAAGAGGCACAGGATCGCATTGAATCTCTTCCCCAGGTAACCCGGGTTGACATTGTTGGAGCCCTCGAAAGGGAGATCCAGGTCGATGTGGACATGTATAAAATGCAGGCCGCCAGCGTCTCCTTTTCCGATATCCAGCGGGCCATCTCATCTGAAAATGTTACCATCTCGGCCGGAACAATCAGTAATTACGGCAACAAACGGACCATTCGGGTAGTGGGTCAGTTTACCGACCCCGAAGAGATCCGGAACATCATGATCAAATCGGCCAGCGGTGCCACCATATACATCAAAGAGATCGCCGATGTCAACGATTCGTTCAGGGAACAGGAGAGCTTTGCCCGGTTTGATGGCATGAATGTGATCACTCTGAATGTTATAAAAAAAAGCGGGTTAAATCTGCTGGAAGCTTCCGATAACATCAAGATTATCCTGGATGAACTGAAAATAAGCTCTTACCCCCCCGATCTCTCCGTTGCCATCAGCGGTGATCAATCGAAATTTACGCGAAGCACACTGGAAGAGCTCAACAACACCATCATCATTGGCTTTATTCTGGTTGTCATTGTTCTGATGTTTTTTATGGGGATCAACAATGCCTTCTTTGTCGCCCTGTCGGTCCCCCTCTCCATTTTTATCGCCTATCTTGTCTTTCCCGGACTGGGTTTCACTATGAACATGATCGTCATGTTCGGGTTCATCTTCGCACTCGGAATCATTGTCGACGATGCCATTGTGGTCATTGAAAACACTTACCGCATTCACAAGACCGAACCCGACATCCAAAAAGCTGCAAAATATGCTGCCGGAGAGGTCTTTATCCCTATTCTGTCGGGCACACTCACCACCCTTGCCCCCTTTTTTCCGCTGGCTTTCTGGCCCGGAGTCGTAGGAAAATTCATGTATTTTCTGCCCGTCACACTCATCATCACCCTCTTTGCCTCCCTCTTTGTGGCCTATATCATCAATCCGGTATTTGCCGTTTCGTTCATGAAGCACGACCATGGCCATCCGAAACCACAGGTCAACCGTCGCCAACTGATGGTCATCACCATTATCCTTCTGGTGCCCGCTCTCATCTCTTACATTAGTGGCGTATTCTGGCTGGGAAATCTGTTTTCCCTGGTCATACTTCTGAATGCCCTGTACCGGACTGTAATCAAACCAGCCATTTACGGGTTTCAGACAAAAATGCTACCCTGGATCATGAAGGCCTATGAAAGAACCTTGCGCTTCTTCTTGCAGGGATGGAATCCCTTTTTTCTGCTGGTCTCCGTCATTATTGTTTTCGTTTTCAGCATTGTGCTGACAGCCATTGTCAAACCTCCCATCCTCTTCTTCCCCAACAACGAGCCCAACAGTATTATGGTCTTCATCAAGATGCCGGAGGGGACCGACCAGGTGGTTACCGATTCGGTAACCCGTTTGGCTGAGAGAGAGATCCATCAGGTGTTGGGAAAAGATAACCCGGATGTGGAATCGGTGATCACCAATGTTGGACTTGGTGCCGGAGAAGGTTTCTTCGACCGCAGCATTGCCTCCAACAAAGGGAAGATCACAGTCAATTTTGTGGAACAGAAAGACCGTACCGGTTTATCCACAATCCTATACCTCGACCAGATCCGTGAACGATTGAAACACATCCCCGGAAGCCAGATTTCCGTTGAAAAGAATAAAATGGGACCGCCAACAGGAAAACCCATTAATATCGAGATTACCGGAGAGAACCTGGAAGAGCTGATCACAACAGCTTCCGCCTTTCAGAATTACATCGATTCTATTGATATACAGGGTATTGAAAAATTAAAGTCTGATTTCATCAACAACAAACCGGAAATCATCATCCACATTGACCGGGAACGGGCTAACCGGGAGGGAATCTCTGTTGGTCAGATCGGAAATGAACTTCGTACAGCCATTTACGGACTTGAAGTTTCGAAATACAAGGAGGATGAAGATGAATATCCGATACAGGTCCGGTTCAATCCCTCTCAGCGGGCCAACATCAACAAGGTCATCAATGCAAAAATCACTTACCGGGACATGAATTCGGGGTTGTTGCGCCAAATTCCCATCTCATCAGTGGCTACCCTGAAGTACCAGGATACCTATGGCGGCATCAATCGGAAAAACCTCAAACGGGTCATCACACTTTCGTCGGAAGTTTTGTCGGGATATACCGCCAATGCGGTAGTCAGTTCAATCAAGTCGGCGATTCCCGGTTTCCCGTTGGCCAAAGGCATCGAAATCTCCATGACCGGCGAACAGGAAGACCAGGCCGAAACCATGTCATTTCTCCTGAAAGCCATGGTTATCGCCATCGGTATCATATTTTTTGTCCTGATCACTCAGTTCAAATCCCTCAGCCTTTCACTGATCATCCTCTCAGAAGTCATTTTCAGCATCATTGGCGTGCTCCTTGGTATCATTATCTTCGATATGCCCATCACCATCACCATGACAGGGTTGGGGATTGTGGCCCTGGGAGGTATCGTTGTACGAAACGGAATCCTGATCATCGAATTCTGTGATGAACAGCGAAACCGCGGACTAAGGATCCGTGAAGCCATCGTTCAGGCAGGAAAAGCCCGGATCACTCCGGTTCTGCTTACAGCTACCTCTACGATTCTCGGACTTATCCCGCTGGCCGTTGGGATGAACATCAATTTCATCACCCTGTTCACCGAACTCAATCCCCAGATCTATTTCGGCGGCGACAATGTCATGTTCTGGGGTCCGCTTTCGTGGACCATCATCTTCGGACTCAGTGTAGCGACGTTCCTGACATTGGTATTATTACCTGCACTATATCTGCTCGATTATTCGATAAAACTGAAATCCCGGAGGAAAAAATTCAGGAGAAGGAAAGAGGGGACTGGTAACCGGTTCTTACACCTTCTCCAATAGCTTGGCAAGTGCTATATCAGATTTCAGTAAGGTAAACAATGCTTGTGTGTAGTCCGTTTCGGCGATCAGAAACTGGTTGTATTTCTGGTTCAGATCTGTACTGGAGGCCATCCCTTGCCGGTATTTAATTACTGTTTGTTCATAGATCTTGAAAGCGGTTTGCAAACTTTTCCGCTTATTCTGAAAAACAAGATAGGACTTGGTAAAATCATTCCGGGCTGTTTCAACCTGCAACTTCAGTGAATTCCTTACCTTCTCATCCAACACCTTCATCTTGTCGACTTCCAGCCTGGCCTGATCCACATTAAATTTCCGGCTGCCACTTCTCCAGCTGGGAATATTCATCGATACACCCCAATAAACC
>JAFGNY010000305.1 GCA_016926765.1 Bacteroidales bacterium
AAGGCAACTAATTTCTGTTCAATCGAAACATCAACTTTCTCATCCGTCTCATGCCTCCCGCTAACCATCTCCCCTTTTATACCCTCCGTTACTGGCAACTCCTCCTTCACTTTTGGCTTTTTTCCATCAGGAACAGCGGATGGTTTTTTGGCTGACGACCTCTCCTTGTTTTTCAGTTTCGAGGGTTCGGATGTGGCTATTGGCGTGCTCGTTTTCTTGGCCATGTTTCAACAAATAAAATTTTCTATAAGTAGATGATCGGATTCTGCTCTTGTTCCGAAATAAAGACTGCAAAGGTAGGAAATTTTTCTTTCAATATGGCATACACTACCTGTTTCACTACCATCTCGCTCTCATAATGACCAATATCAACCAGGACCATTTCCTGTCCCTCACGTTGAAACGTATGATACTTCAGATCTCCTGTCAGGAAGGCATCTGCTCCAGCTGCCATGGCATCAGGGATCAAATCAGCACCCGACCCACTGCAGATAGCTACCATCGAAACATCCTCTTTCCTGCAGCGGGAAATACGTAACACCTTTGCATCAAATACCTCCTTCACCATCATGAGAAAATCCTGTTTCTTGACCGGCTTTTGCAGTTCTCCTATGATACCTGCTCCAACATAAGGCAAACAATTATCAAGGGAATAAATGTCAAAAGCAACCTCCTCATATGGATGACTACTCCGCAATTGCCTGATAATCAAACCTTCCAGATAATCCGGGAACACGACTTCTATTCGCTCTTCCCTCTCGGTATGAAGTTCCAGTGGCTTCCCAACAAATGGCTGCGAATCTGAAGAACCCCTGAATGTTCCATTGCCCTCCACTGAAAAACTGCATGAGTCATACTTTCCAATGTGCCCGCCTCCCACCCTGAACAAAGCTTCCCGGATAGATGAAGCAAACCCTTGAGGAGAAAAAGTAACCAACTTTTTTACTCTTCCTCGCTGAGGCTTCAGTATGGCCAGTTGCTGTAAAGCTAACCTGGATGCCCATACATGATTGATTCCTGTCAACTGGTTATCCAGATTGGTATGCATGGCCACGATAGCTATATCATGCCGGATGGCTTCCCTGATAATGTCATATTCGGGACATACTGGTGTAAATCGCTTCACTCCCTGAAACAGAAGCGGATGGTGTGACACAATCAAATTACACCCCATCTCCAGGGCTTCACGAAGAACCTCACGGGTTGGATCCAAACTGACCATTACGCCCGTAATATCCATATCAGGAGATCCGACAAGTAAACCAGTATTATCCCATGGCTCCTGATCCTGCAATGGGGCAAAATCCTCCATCGCCTGCAATATTGCTGTTAAATTCATACGTATCTGTTCTGGAATCAAAGATAATAAATCCCTGAAAACATCCGGAAATTCAACGAATCAAGGCATTGTTTACAAAAATGTTAATAAAAAAAAGGTGTTGGTCGTAAACCAACCCGAAAAAAAATGAATCTTTGATCCATGAAACCGGAAATACTATTTGTCGTCGATAAAAACCCTATTCATAGTAGTTTGCTGAAGTATCACCTGACCATTCAACGGTTTCAGCATGTTCAGCTCTACCATTCTGCAGAAGAATGTCTCTCAAGACTCAAAAAAAACATACAACCCCGTTTTATCATCACGGAGTATGAATTGGCAGATTACAATGGGTTTGATTTCCTGAAGATGATTAAAAAATATGCTCCCAACACACAGGTCATTTTCTTCTCCTCCTTTGATGATCCCATTGTAGCTATGCAATTGATCGATGCCGGTGCTTCCGACTTCATCCTGAAAACAACCAAACTGAACTTGGGGATCAATGATCTGATCAGAAATCTTCTCTTCATCAGAAAGGAACATTTTTCGAAAACCTCCCTCGATTAATAGATCATTAATTAACAGTTATTTCAACGTTAATTTGTTAGGAAATACCCCTAACAAAGGATTTGTATTATTTTTTTTTGTATTTTTAGGCCATCAGATTTTTACAGTTACATGACCATCTTTCAATTCCTGCTTTTTCCGGTTTCTCTGTTGTACGGATTGATCATGAGCATCCGGAATCTGTTCTTTGATTGGGGGTGGCTTCCTTCCCGACAGTTTGAACTTCCGGTGATCTGCGTTGGCAATTTATCGTTTGGCGGCACAGGGAAAACGCCTCATATTGAATACCTGATCAACCTCCTGAAAGATCGCTGGTTTGTTGCAACCCTGAGCCGGGGGTATGGCCGTACCAGCAAAGGATTTGTCCTTGCCTCAAAACGGTCAGCCTACAAATACATCGGAGATGAACCCCTGCAGTTTGCCCGGAAATTTGACCAGATAAAAGTCGCCGTTGATGAAAAGCGCGTTAGGGGTATCGTTGAATTGCAACGAAAATATCCCGACCTTCAAGCCATTCTACTGGATGATGCATTTCAGCACCGTTTTGTTAAACCCGGATTATCCATTTTATTGACTGATTTTCACAGACTGTATACCTCCAACCATGTATTTCCTTCAGGAAGTTTACGGGAATTTTCATCCGGAGCCAAACGGGCAGATCTGATCATTGTCTCAAAAACACCAAAAGTTTTTTCCCCGATAACCAGACGCAGAATCCTTGAAGAGATTAACCCTAAACCCCATCAACAGGTCTTTTTTTCCTATATTCGGTACGGAAACCCCATCCCTGTTGTTCCGGAACAGGATAAATCATCTCCCTATTCCAATTCCATCATCCTTCTCTTTACCGGTATTGCCAACGATTATCCCCTGCGTGAGCACCTGACCCG
>JAFGNY010000306.1 GCA_016926765.1 Bacteroidales bacterium
CTGGTAATATCCGGATGTAATCGGCAAATGGGTTTGGGAATGCAGTGGGGCCAGAACCGGTTTCGGTACCGGGGTGATCAGAGGAGGTGATCAGATCAGTCTGATAAATCTGAAATCCCGCCGCTCCATCAGCCAGGAAGATGTTGTTCCCATTTACCCGCACACCCAGGGCAAAGCAGCCACTTCTCGCATAAAATCCGTCGATAACCAGATTATCCGGATCCGATACATCCACAACCTGAACGCCTCCGTTGATATAATCCGCGAGAAAAGCGTGCTGTTCCTTCACGTCGATACGCCAGGCAGCATCGGGCAATGAGATGTACCCGCGAGCCTGGGGAGATAGTTTCTGCGTAACATCAATAACCTCCATACCTCCCGCCCAATCTGCCACATAGGCAAAATCGCCGACAACGTCAATGTCGTACGGAGTGCTGACGAACCCGTTGTATCTCGACACCTTCACCGGATTGACCGGATCGGAAATGTCGAAAATATACAATCCGCGTGTATCTTCGGCAGTGAATGGTCCGTAATCAACGAGGTATAAATAATCTCCTTCCTGACAAAGCGCCTGTACGTAACAAAATTCCACTCCGGGTTCCGCGCCGTTAAACCAACCCATTTTATGCGCAACCATTGAAGGTAATGCGGGGTTTTGAAAATCAATGACCCGGAATCCATCCCACCAGCATGCAATATAAGCATACTGATCTTTGATTGTCAGATCATTGGTCATATATGGCGACATATACTGACCTGTTTTTGAGGGAGCAAGAGGGTTTGCAATATCCATGATCATCACCGGATTATTGGCTGTCATGCTTTCACGGATGTAAACGGCCTTGTCGCCAGCCAGCTCAATCAACGCCCCATCGGCGCTATGGTATCCGACTTCGACAGGATGTGTATGATCGGTGATATCGAACACCCGGAAGCCATTGTTCCCCACATAGGCGTAGTTCCCCGACACGGCTATATCCATCGTTGAGATGGGCAACGGGTAAGTGCTCGCAAGAAGAGGAGTTGATGGGTCGGATACATCCAGAATAGTGCAGGGAAAGGAGCTACCTGTATAAGCCACTAGTAGTCCATTTCCGGTCACATAACTTGCATAGCCCTCGTAGGTTGACACGAGCTGAGGGCTTGCCGGAACGGATACATCAACAATATTGATCCCTCCACCGGCATCGGTCGTGGCATTGGCGATATAGGCATCATTGCCAGTCACCATGACCCGCTGGGGAGAGCCGCTCAATGGAACAGAACCAACCTCAGTAATATTGGTAAGGTCGCTGACATCGAGAATGCGAAGTCCGAAATTGTACCCGACGATATAAGCCAGACCGTTTTCAACCCAGACTCCAGTGGTCAGATAAGTTGAACTTCCTGCAATTACAGGATTGGCCGGATCCGATACATCGATCACCTTCATGCCACCATTTCCAAGAGCGACAAAAATGTACTCGCCACTTTTCGCCGAGTTCCATGCCAGAATAGTGGAGATGAAACAATTTCCGATATTGACCGGTGCGGAGGGATCTGTGACATCAAAAACCTGAAGACCATCCACCACAGTTACAACATACACATAGTTCCCCGAAGCAAAGATCCCTCCTCTGGGCAATCCTTCCGTTGACCCTCTTCCAAGCCGTACAGGAGCTGAGAAATCACTGACATCCCAGATCTCAAATCCTGCAAAATAGGTGCTCAGACAGAGCCTCTCTGTGGATTCATCATAGAAGATGGCATCAACAAGACCACGGGTGTGAATGTCGCTCAGATGGATCGGGCTTTCAGGTGTAGTGGCATCCAGGATAATGACACCCGCCCCGGATCCGATAAACACGATATTACCGGGCCCGTAACAGGAGACAGAAAAGCTTTGACCAAGCGCCCAGGATCCCTGATAGGTGATATTCAGCGAGTCAAATTCAAAACGAAATCCGTCGTCGGAGAAGGGAGAGTGAAGGGTGCACAGATTCAGGTTTTCCGGCATTGAGAAATAGACAGGCTGACTCTCCGCGCCGGTTTTATTGCTGCGGGGATTGGTTTGCGCCAAGGCTAGCATTGACAGGAGCAACAGTGAAAAAAGTGTAGAAAGGGTTTTCATAGGAGCTTTTTGAAAGGGTTAGTCAAATGTACAAAGAAATTTTCTTTCATTCTGGCATTCCCTGAGAATAGAGGGGTCACAGGAATCCGTACCTTTGCATGGTGTTTCCAAAACGTGTGTGTATGAAATCATTTCATTCTTTTCTGACTCTTTTTTGTGCTTTTCTTGTTCCCCTGATGGTTAACGCCGGCGGTAATCACCTGGTAGCGAACTTTTCTATTGTACCTCAGCCCGTTTCAATCAAGATGAAAACCGGTGCGTTCACCATTACTGACCAAACACGTTTATTGGTTGCCGGGCGGGATATCGATCTGAAGAATGTCGCCATTCTCTTTGCAGAGCAACTCCGACTTGCCGGAGGGCCCTTCCTGCGTGTTCAGCAGATGACGGAGGAGACGAATGACGGAGGTGCCATTGTTTTTACCTATGCCAGGAACAGGGAGAACCTTGAGACAGAAGGCTACCGGTTGAATATCACACCGAATGGAATCCTGCTGACCGGCAACTCCGGGGCAGGGTTGTTTTACGGAATGCAAACATTGCTCCAACTACTCCCACCGGAAGTTTATAAACTTACCAGACCCCAGGAAGGTAAGAGTTGGATTGTTCCCTGCACAGAGATCAATGATGCTCCGCGATTTGCGTACCGTGGGATGCATCTGGATGTTTCCCGCCATTTCTTTCCCAAAGAATTCATCTTCAAATACATTGATCTTCTTGCCATGTACAAGATGAATATTTTTCACTGGCACCTGACCGATGACAATGGATGGCGGATAGAAATCAGGAAGTATCCGAAGCTGACTGAAGTGGGCGCCTGGCGTGTCGACCGGGAGAATCTCCCCTGGCGTGAACGGCCTCAGCAACAGGCAGGGGAACAAGCTACATATGGCGGTTTTTACACCCAGGACGACATCAGGGAAATCGTGCAATACGCGGCACAACGGTACATCACGATCATTCCTGAAATTGAGATGCCGGCGCACTCGGTCGAGGTGCTGTCAGCATACCCCAACCTATCGTGTACAGGCGGTCCTTTCACGGTTCCTCCGGGAAGTTACTGGCCCAATAGTGATATCTTCTGTGCCGGCAACGATTCCGTATTTACCTTTCTGGAAGATGTCCTTACAGAGGTGATGGACCTTTTTCCGTCGGAATACATCCATGTGGGTGGTGACGAAGCAACGAAAACCCGTTGGGAGGAGTGTTTGAAATGCCGGCAACGGATGAAGGAAGAAGGGCTGAAGAATGTGCAGGAACTGCAGAGTTATTTTATCAAACGAATGGAGAAATTTATCAACTCCAAAGGGAAAAAACTCATTGGCTGGGATGAAATTCTTGAAGGAGGGTTGGCCCCGGAAGCCACTGTAATGTCGTGGCGTGGCTTAGAGGGTGGCATTGCGGCTGCCCGGCAGGGACACGATGTGATCATGACCCCAACATCCCATTGCTATTTTGATTATTACCAGGCCGATCCCGAGTTTGAGCCGGAAGCCATCGGGGGGCTCACCACACTAAAAAAAGTCTACTCCTTTGAACCGGTGCCCGAAGAGCTTACAACAGAAGAGGGGAAACATATTCTCGGCGCCCAGGGAAATGTGTGGACAGAATTCATCCCTACCCCTTCTCAGGCGGAATATATGGCGGTTCCGCGAATGATCGCCCTGGCGGAGGTCGATTGGTCTCCTGCAAAACTCAGAAACTGGGAAGATTTCAGGCAACGCCTCGAATCTCAGTTCAAGCGGCTGGAATATATGGGAGTAAATTTTTCAAAAGGGTCTTACCATGTCGATATCCAAACCAGGTACGATGCAAAAAACAGTAAAATCAACGTAAGCCTCTCTTCTGAACAGCCCGGAATTCCTATCCGGTATACCACCAACGGAAACGATCCAACCCAAGCCTCCACTCTCTATACAGAGCCTTTTGAGATTTCGGCAAACGCCTATATCAAAGCTGGTTTATTTGTAGATGGAAAGCTGAAAGAGAAAGCAAGCGAGATGCCAATCATCTTCCATCATGCCATCGGAAAATCCGTCAACTACCTTCATGCCTATTCGAACAGGTATCCGGCATCCGGCAATTCTACCCTGACGGACGGAATACGTGGGACAACCAATCACCGGGACGGCCGCTGGCAAGGTTTTCTGGGCAGTGATGTTGAGGTCATCATCGACCTTGGGAAAGAGATCCCTGTTCAATCGGTGTCAACCACATTCCTGAATAACAGCCGTAGCTGGATCTTTGCCCCCTCCATGGTTGAATTCTCCCTCTCCTCCAACGGGAAAAAATGGCATTCTGTCTACGAGAAAAGGAATCCGCTGCCAGAAAAAGCGGAGGGAGCGCTGATTCAGCCTTTCTCAACAGCTTACCCGCCAGGGACAACGGCCCGCTATGTTAAAGTCAAAGCCTGCTCGCAGGGAAATTGTCCCGGGTGGCATGAAGGAAAAGGAGAGAAATGCTGGATATTTTTCGATGAGATTGTGGTCTTTTAGACCGTCATGATGTCTTTCTCTTTGGCTTCAAGAAATTTATCCACTTCGGAGATAAATTCATCGGTAATTTTCTGGATCTCGTTTTCCAGCCGGGTTACTTCATCTTCGGGAGTCCCGTCTTTTTTCAGGTTCTTTGCTGTGTCATTCGCAGAGCGGCGGATATTCCGGATACTGATTTTGGCATTTTCCGCCTCCATTTTGGCTTTTTTAACCAGATCCCGACGGCGTTCTTCCGTTAATGGAGGAACCACGATACGCAAAATTTCCCCTTCATTTTTCGGATTAAACCCCAGGTTGGCTGCCATGATCGCCTTCTCAATCAGGCCCAGGACACTTTTATCCCAGGGCTGCACAATGATCTGACGTGCATCGGGGGTACTGATATTCGCTGTCTGCTCGATGGGAGTCATCTCCCCGTAATAGTCAATCCTCACACCTTCCAACATCATCGGGCTGGCTTTCCCTGCACGGATCTTTTGAAACTCCTTTTCCAGATGGGTAACGGCAAGCTGCATTCCTTCGCGGGCTTCCTCCAAGGTAAATTCGGTTTCTTCGGTCATAACGGCTTTTGGGTTGGTGGTGTTACAAAAATAAATATTTTTGCTGAATGACAGATAAGTTTGTAATTGGCGTTGACATCGGCGGAAG
>JAFGNY010000307.1 GCA_016926765.1 Bacteroidales bacterium
AGAACGGGGCCAGTTGTTCAACGATCCTGCGGATCATCCCTGCATGGATTTGCTGGTCTGATTTCATGGGATAAAGGTATCAAACTTTCACAGAACGAAGAAGTTTTTGATATTTTTCTGTCGGTATGGCAAAGGGATCGGATGTCTGGGATCCATTCGGTGGCAAGATGTGCTGATGTGCTGATGAAAAAATAGTTGCAAACTGATTGAAAAACATGTATATTTGAGCTTCTGAAATGGGGTACTGACCCAGTTATTTTTATTCCGGAAGGCTCACATATGGAAGATCACATCAACGGAAGCCGGAATTACCTTACTTCGCTTGAATGGATATTTTCCACGAAAGAGAAGGGGAAAGGTGATTTTATTCCCGAATATGGCGACCTGAGCTTGCTCAATAGGGATGGATTGATCCTGAAGGCTGTCGGAAAGAAGCAATTAACCGAGATCGCCTCGGAATATATGGATCTTCTGGAGAGTTCATCAGCCATTTACGAACGCAACGGCGATTATGCCCTTGGGATTTTCTCTTCGGGATGGTGCCGGATGATGGATGCCGCTTCGCGAAAACTATGTGATACTGATGACAACCGGATAGCCCTGGAGAGCGGAATGTGGCTTTGCCACGAATCCTGCTGGAAGGATGCCTCGCTGAAAGCGATGCAGGAAGGGATTCCTGCCGATATCGAATGCAGCGGGGGCATTCACCTGTATGCAGTTCCGCTACGTGCAGGAGGTGAAATCGTGGGGGCGATCAACTTCGGGTATGGGGATCCACCCCGGGAAGAAGCCATCCTTAAGAATCTTTCCCTGAAATACGACATTCCGGTTCAACAGTTGCGCGCTGAGGCAAAGGCCTATCAACCCCGTCCCACATACATCATTGATTATGCAAAAAAACGGATACAGAAAGTGGCGGTTTATCTGGGATACATCATTGAACGATGGTTGGCCGAACAATCTGTAAGGCAAAGCGAGTACCGGTTCAGGGAACTTTTTCAGAACATGATCAGTTGTGTAGCAATTTATAAGGCAGTGGATGAGGGGGCTGATTTTGAATTTCTGGATTTTAACAGGGCAGGTGAACGGGTTGAGCAGATCAGCAGGGATCAGGTCATAGGCAAACGCGTAACCCAGGTCTTCCCGGGGGTCATTGACTTCGGACTGTTCGACGTATTCAAACGGGTTTGGAAAACAGGTGTTCAGGAAACCCATCCGGTATCGCAATACCAGGATGGACGCATTACAGGATGGAGGGAGAATGTCGTTTTTAAGCTTCCATCAGGCGAATTGGTTGCGTTATACAATGATTTAACGGAGCAGAAACAGTCAGAGGAGCGGTTAAGGATTAGCGAGGAGAAATTCAGGACGGTGTTTGAAACAGCTAATGTTGGGAAATCCCTCACGCTGCCGACAGGAGAGATCAATGCCAATCAGTCGCTCTGTGATATGCTCGGATATACGGCCGAGGAGTTAGGCCGGAAAACATGGCAGGAGGTTACCCCAACGGATGAGATTGCTTCCATTGGGCAGAAAATCGCCCCATTACTCAGGGGTGAAAAAGGTTCGGTCAGGTTCAACAAGCGGTACATTCATAAAAACGGTTCCATCATCTGGGGCGATGTCAGTGTAACCATGCGATACGATGACCAGGGAAACCCATTGCACTTCATCACCACCATTGTGGATATTTCCGAACAAATAAGGGTGGAAAAAGAGCTCAGAACATTAAAGAAGGAACTTGAGCTGAAGATTGAGGAAAAGACGAACGATTTGAAGATGAGAATAGATGAATTGGAACGGTTTCACTCCGCAACCATTGAACGGGAATTCCGGATTAAGGAGTTACAAGATGAAATTGACCGGTTAAAAAAACAGAAAGCAATATCAGGGAGAAACCCCTGACAGAAAGAATAATCACGTAGCTTTTAATGGATTAGTATTCTGTAATACCATGATGTTTTATGTCGTTGAAAAAACTAAAAATACTGTTCGTTGAAGATCTTCCGGCCGATGCGGAAATTGCCATGAGGGAGATCCGCAAAGAAAAGATCGGCTTCGATGTTATGGTGGTGGATTCTGCAACCACCTTTCGGGAAGCGTTGACGGAGTTTGAGCCTGATCTGATCATCTCCGATTACGCGATGCCGGTTTTCGATGGCATGACGGCCCTGAACATCACCCGGTCACAGCCGCACTACATCCCCTTCATCATGCTGACCGGTTCCATCAACGAAGAGACAGCGGTGGCTTGTCTGAAAGCCGGGGCAGATGACTATGTGCTGAAAGAGAGGATCAAACGGCTTCCGTTTGCGGTCCGCGAGGTTCTGCGCAAAGCAGATCAAAAACGGGAGAATGAGTTGATTGTCCAGAAATTGAAGGAGACCGAAGAGAAATTCGAGACCTATGTCACGAGCTCGCCTACGGCTGTCTTCACGGTGAACAAGAGCGGAACCTATACGTTTGTGAATCCTGCTGCCAATACCCTGTTAGGTTATACAAAGGAGGAATTGATGCAGATGAACATCAGCCAGATTGCGCATCCCGATAACCTGAAGGATAATCTGGATGCATTTCCCCGGTTGTTGCAGGGTGAACGGGTCCATCAGGAGATATCCATGCTGACTAAAAACGAAGAGAAAATCTTTGTCATTCTCGATGCGGTGATGCTAGATGAAGATACGATTATTGGCTTCTGCACCGAAACAACCGAACGCAAAAAGGCCGAAGAAGCCCTCGCAACAAGTGAAGAGACCTACCGAAACCTATTTCAGAATGCCCAGGTCGGTTTATTCCGCACCAGGATCACGGATGGGAAGATCCTGGAAGGCAACGATCAGATCGCCAGGATGTTTGGGTATGGCAGCCGGGAGGAGTTTATTGCTGAATATACGACATCCGGGAACTATGTAGATCCGGGAACACGGGAACGAATGCTGGAGGAGATTACAGAACGGGGTTTCATCGAAAATTTTGAGGCCCGGTTCACCCGGAAGGATCACACCATCTTTCATGCCAGTTATTCGGCGCGGATCTATCCCGATAAGGGATGGATAGAGGGAGTGGTGGAGGATATATCGGAACAGAAACAGGCCCAGATGGCATTACAGGTAGCTTCGGAGAACTGGAAAATCACCTTCCGGTCTATGAAGGATGGAATAGCCTTACTCGATGCGGATCAACACATCCTGCAATCCAACGAAGCGTTTCAGGAATTTGTTGGCAAAACCGAAGAGGAATTGAAACAGGGTAGGTGTTTCGAGTATATTCACGGTACAGATTGTCCCATTG
>JAFGNY010000001.1 GCA_016926765.1 Bacteroidales bacterium
AACCGGTATAATATTTTGCTGATGGGCACGGGATGCCAGCTCCGGAACAACACCTCCATACTCACTGTGGACCTGCTGGTTGGCAATCACATTCGAGCGGATCATGGTTCCTTCAACCACGGATGCCGAAGTATCATCACAGGAAGACTCAATACCGAGAATATAGACTGACATCGGGATGCATTAACAGTGGATAAAAAGCAAAAGTAAGATAAAAACTGCAGGGAAAATAGTACTCTATCTGTTGACGGTCCTGATCTCGCTGGTCATGACATTCACACTGGTTTTGCGCGACTCGTGGGTACAGAGCCTGGTGGTGCAGTTAGCGGCTGATTACCTCTCGCGTGAACTGGGTACTTCCATCCATGTTGGCGGCTTGAATCTGTCAATACGCAATGGACTGGTTATTCAGAATATTCAGGTTCTGGATACGCACGATTCAACCCTTTTTTCCGCTCGGAAGATTGGAGTCAAACCAATCTGGTTCAGCCTTTCGGGCAGGAACATCCGGGTGCAGAGGATCCTGATCAGCCAGGGAGAATTCCAACTTCTTAAACATAAGGGCGATACCATACTCAACCTGGAGTTCATTATCAATCATTTTGCATCCTCCGACACAGTTGCGAAACTGCCTGATACTGCACCTTCAGCCCCATGGACCCTTGCTTGCCGACATTTGGATCTCGACGGTATCCGGTTTCATTACCAGGACGAAAGCCACCCGCTGGTTACTGATGCAATGGATTATACAAATATCGATGTACGGGACATCCATTTGCAAATGACAAATATCCTGATTGAAGGGGATACCATTAATGCCATGATAAACAGCCTCTCAGCCAGGGAACGAAGTGGAATCCATTTGCAGAATTTTCAGGGAAATTGCCGGGTGAGCGACCAGTTCATTGAAGTGGACGACCTGAAACTTCTCACCGAAAACTCAAATCTGTCACTTGATTTTGCATTCCGCTACAAAGGCTTCATCGCCTTTACCGATTTCCTCAAACGGGTGAGGATAGAGGCCGATATCCGGCCATCGGAATTCGATATGACCGACATTGGTTTTTTTGCACCTGAGGTAAAATCCATGACGAACCGCTTTAGGCTTGAGGGGAATATCAAAGGTACAGTAAGTAAGTTCAGGGCTCAAAACATGCATATCGCTTTCGGAGAGAATACTCGTTTTAATGGAACCATCCATGCCGTTGGATTGCCGGATGTGATGGCCACCTATATTGATATGACGATCAGCAGCCTGACAACCACAGCGCAGGATATAGGGGGTTTCCGTCTCCCCGGGGAGACGGGTAGCCTCATGATCCCTCCTCAAATCGACAATCTCGGTCTTATTGATATCAATGGTGAGTTTACCGGATTTGTCGATGACTTTATCTCCAAGGCCGAGATCCGGACAGACATCGGGATGGCCTCCACAAACCTTCAGCTTAAAGAGAAGGTTAAAGGAGGACCTCTCACCTACAAAGGGGATCTCAGAATTAGCTCGTTTGATCTGGGGAAACTGACATCAAACCAGGAACTTCTTGGAAAGGTTAGCCTCAAAGCCACTCTGGATGGACAGGGAACCTCATTTCAGGAGGCCGACCTGCTGATGCAGATTCAGATCGACTCTGCCCGCTTTTACGGATATACCTATAAAAATATTACTGTCAACGGTTCCCTGATAAAGAAAAAATTCTTTGGCGATGTAACGGCGGCAGATCCAAACCTTGGACTCTCATTCCATGGAATGGCGGATATGCATGATACGTTGCCGGTATTTAATTTTAAATCGCAAGTCACCCGTGCCCAGCTTTTTAATCTTCACCTTCTCAAGAGGGATTCAATTGAGATCTTTACTGCCTCCATCGACGCCGATTTCCAGGGAAACAATGTGGATAACGCGGTTGGAATGGTTTGTCTTCATGATATCTCTTATTGGGAAGGGAGTAACTACGCAATGTTGGATTCCGTGATGATCATGACGACAACGGATTCTCCCGGGCAAAAAGGGTATGAAATCAGGTCAGACCTTCTGGATGCGGATTTTGAAGGCCGTTTTGCCTTCAGTAAGCTGGTCCCTTCACTTGTCACCTTCATTCAGAACTACCTGGCCAGTTTCGAGCTTCGGCAAGACTCTAATATGGTATACCATCTATCAGGGCAGGAACTTAATTACAGGATAGATTTTAAAAATACGGAAGAAATCACCGCTATTTTTCTCCCTTTTCTGAAGATCGCTCCCGGTTCCTATCTTGATGGAACATACAGTGAAGCCGAAAAAATGATCTCATTGAATGGCTGGTCACCGGTACTACATGTCAGCGGCCTGGATCTGGAAGAATGGCAAATTCATGCAGAGACCCGTTCTGATGTCCTCTCCCTTAAGACCGGCTGCGACCACATGATCATGAACAAATCAAACGCATCCGATACCATTTATCTTCAGATGGACACACTCCTGCTGACGGCTTCGGTTCAGCACGACAGCATCCTTTTCCGGCTGAGCTCTGAGACCATGAAAGACACCAACTATCTGAAAGGATTTCTCACCTTCCTTGATCAAGGAGGTGTGAAAATAAAGTTGGATGATCTCGATTTAACACTGGCAGGAAACTCCTGGAGTATTTCACAGGATAACTATGTATTCCTGGATACCTCCCTGATTGAAATTCACGACCTGACCTTTACCACTCCTCATGAGTTGCTCTCCCTGGATGGAAGAATCACCCATCACAATGTGGATACCCTTAACCTGAACTTTCGTGGTGTAAATGTTTCAGAACTCGATTACTTCATCGGGAATCCTAATATCGATATTGACGGGATCCTGTCAGGGACATTTAAAATCACCGATGTCTATCATGAATTGTCCATCTTTTCCGACCTGAAGCTCGACGACTTCCGGTTCAATAAACAACCGCTTGGCGATGCCGTCTTTAAAGTCGATTATGACCGGAATGAAAATAAATTCAATCTCCTTTCCGAAATCATCTACACCGGAAATATCGGCCAGAACATTCCGTTCTACCTTGAAGGAAGTTTTTACCCCGACAAACCTGAGCCTCATTTTGATTTTGACCTGAAACTAAAGAATCTGAATCTTCGGATGCTTCAACCGTTTGTCTCCAGCTTTATGTCGAAACTGACGGGATTGGTATCCGGCGAGGTGAAAATCACAGGAACTTTCCAGGAACCCTCATTTACTGGAGAAATCAACCTGAGGCGAACCGAATTCAACATCAGCTACCTCAATGTTCCCTATTCCGTATCGGATGTCATCACCATTGAACCGGATAAATTTTCTTTTCAGGATGTGGTGTTATACGACTCACTCGGCAACAAGGCTCATCTGAACGGCTCCATCACACACAACTACTTTAAGAATTTTAACCTGAACCTGAATATCAGCATGAACGATTTTGCTGCTTTCAGGAATACGTATGCACAGAATTCGACCTTTTACGGCAAAGCCCGTGCAAGTGGTACCGTTGAGATCAAAGGCCCCCCTGACAACATTCTTGTTTCGGTGAAGGCGAGTACGGGAAAGCAAACCAGCGTTACCATCCCGATTAGTCTTACACAGAATGTCAGCCAGATGGATTATATCGTATTTGTTCAACCGGAAGAAGATTCCCTGGATCTCCCGCAAACCAAACCTAAACCCGGTTCATCTTCCGGGCTCAACCTGATCATGAGCCTGGAAGTGAAACCAGATGCTCAGGTTGAAGTGCTCTTTCCCGACCAGCTTGGAAATATCAAAGCCACGGGTAGTGGGAATATCTCCATGGGAATGACCCCTACCACCCCTTTTAACTTACATGGAAGCTATATTATCAACAAAGGATCTTTCCTTTTTCAGATGAAAAACCTGATCCGGATGCCTTTTGCCATCAAGGAGGGGAGCACCATCTCCTGGACCGGCAATCCCACGGATGCAAATATTTCACTCTCAGCGATCTATAAAACAAAAGTTCCGCTGAGCGGATTGAGTGCAGAAACATCCACAATCCAGGGACGGATACCGGTGGAATGTATTATCCGGTTGAACGGGAAGCTGATGAATCCTATCATGTCCTTTGGCCTGGCTTTACCAAATGCCCAGGAAAATGAAAAAAATATGGTGTTTAACGCCATCGATACCAGCAATTCGGCCGAAATGACCCAACAGGTGCTATACATCATGGTAATGAATCAGTTCAAACCCATCGCAGGCGGTACCGACCCAACAGTTGATGTGGGAAGTACCTCTCTCTCTATCGTGACAAATCAGATCAGTAGCTGGCTCTCAGGGATGTCCCAAAACCTGAATATCGGCGTTAATTATCAACCGGGATCATCCACTTACGGCAAGGAACTCGACATGACCGTTTCAACACAGTTGTTTGATGACCGGTTGCTGATTGATGGCACCTTTGGGATGTCCTCCTATACGAATACCTCTTCTGCGCAGGCAAGCACCATCGTTGGAGATATTAATATTGAATATATCCTTACAAAAAACAGACGATGGAGGATCAGAGCCTTCAACCGCACCAACACCATCGACATCCTGAACAACAATGCCCCCTATACCCAGGGAGTTGGCATCTCTTATCAGCGTGATTTTAACAAGTGGGGAGACTTATTCCGGAAAGCGGGTCCACAGTAAACACAAACAACAACCATATCATGAAACCTTTGATCTTCATCTGCTTCTTTTTCTTTCTGGCCTCTTCAGAAGTTTTATGGGCTCAGATCGTCATAGATCAATCAGACATGCCTAAGGCAGGTGATACGCTTCGGGTGAGCCTGACCACGAGTATCCCGGGAAATTATTCCCAGACCGGAAATGGAATTACCTGGGACTTTTCCATGCTTCAACCTATGAACCAGCGGGTGGATACCTTCGTTGATGCCTCCGTAACGCCCCAGGAGTACTGGGTTTATTTCATCCCCGGATTGATCTCAAACCTTGCAAGTCCCAAAGGTAACAGCGAGTTCTTTCCCGGAGTGCCGGTAAGTCAGACATATATATTCTATAAAAACAGCATTGAAGCCTTTGTGGATAACGGATTTGCGTTCAAAATTCAGGGATATGCATTTCCTGTCAGATATGATATCCCCGACAAGTATTACGTTTTTCCTTTAGATACCAATGCCACCTGGGCCTCCACTTCGGATTTTGCTTTTCAGTTTCCGGGACTTTTCTTCTTTTCCACTCACCGGGTGCGCTCCTCCTTTGTGGATGGATGGGGCACCGTGATCACACCCTTCGGGTCATTCCAATCACTCAGAATACGCAGCGACCTGGTGCAACACGACAGCATCTTCATTGATTCCCTGGGTTTTGGCATCGGATTGACCAGGAATGTCACTGAATATAAATGGCTGGCCGAAAACAGGGGGATCCCCGTTTTACAGATTAACACCGAAGGGCTGCTGACCACTGCCACCTACCTTGACAGCGCTCGGTTACCTTCCACTCCGCTCTCCCTCACACTTGGCCCGGATACTACCGTGAACAAAGGAGACACTATTACCCTCCATGCCACCGTCTCCGGAGGCGCACCTCCCTACCGGTTTTTCTGGAGTACCCTGGATACATCGCAATCACTGACAGTTACGATGGATACCACCCGGTCGTTTGAAGTGGTGGTGATAGATGGCTTGAACCAATTCGCTTCAGATCAGAAAGTGGTGACAGTAATCTCCCCCGGGATCGATGAACCGGAAGTGTTGTTGCTCAGGATCTTTCCCAATCCGTCGACCGGGCGGATCCATCTTTCTATGCCCGGTGACACCGAGCAGGGGACCCTTTCCATTTTTAATTCGTTCGGGAAAGAGATTCTGAAAAAGGAGATGAAGGC
>JAFGNY010000308.1 GCA_016926765.1 Bacteroidales bacterium
AAATGGGAACCACCCTATACATCCGGAGCGGAGGTCTTTTCACAAGGGCATGCGGGTCCGGCCGGATTGGCGATGAACGAAGAGGGACAGATGCTGGCAGTACCCAATTTTAACGGGAATACGCTCTCATACCTTTCGCTGATTCCGACAGGCGTGGCAGAACTTTCCGAAAAGCCTGACATCAGGATCGAAGGAGATCAATTAATGATAAAAAGTGAATCGCCATGCAAGATCCTGATCAGCTCGATTGGAGGCAAACAAGTTTTTGGTGCAACTTATGGCGCCGGCGACATAAAACTTTCCCTGCAGGAGGTTCTGGCAAACAATAGTCAGGGGATTTATATTCTTACCATACGATCAGAAAAAGGGTGTGATTCAGTGAAATATTATCATCATGGGAACTGAACTACTGTGGCTTTTCCCTGAAATAAAACAGAAAAAGAAACCATTTACCAATTATCAATGAAAGCTATGTATAAACAAATCAGATTCAGGTCCATTGTGTTGGCGGCCATGCTGCTGACGTTTCAATCATTCAGTGTTGCACAGATCGATCAGGTAAAGGCATACCTGGAAAAACAGATTCAGGGGGGAAAGCTATCCGGAACGGTTCTGGTTGCGAAGGATGGGAACCCCTTGATCACGGTATCGGCAGGTATGGCTAACAAACGATTCAAAGCGCCCAATCAGGCAGATACAAAATTCAACCTGGGTTCATTGAATAAAAGTTTTACCTCGGTGGCTATCCTTCAGCTGGTGGAAGCCGGAAAGATCGGGATCGATGATCCTGTTGGGAAATACCTTGATCTGTTCCCGAAAGAAATTGCCGGGAAAGTGACCATCCGGCAATTGCTGAACATGAGCAATGGCTGGGGTGATTACTGGCAGAACCGGTATTATCTCGAACACAAGGATCAACTGCGGACAGTTTCGGACTATATGGCATTCATCAAAGATATACCGCTTGATTTTGAGCCGGGATCAAAAACGCAACATTCAAATATCGGATTTGAAGTGGCCGGAGCGATTATCGAAAAAGTCAGCGGTATGGATTATTTCGACTATGTCAGGGAAAAAATATTCAAACCGGCCGGAATGAAAAATTCCGATTCGTATAACAGGGATGAGCCTGTAGAGAACCTGGCTACCGGATACACCAATCATCATCGCCTCGATAGTGTGAGAGAGGGATGGCTTTGGGAGAACACGTACATTCTTGCACCCCGGGGAACCCCAGCCGGCGGAGGATATTCAACGGCAGAAGATATGCTGAAATACGACCATGCCATCCGGTCGTACAAAATTCTGGGAGAGCCTTTCGTGAATTTCATGAGTAACGGATACCGGGGCAACATCGGGGATCCTTTTGTCAGGAGGTTGGGAAAAGGAGCCGGCGGGGCGTTTGGTGTTTCAACTTTTATTGCCAGAGACTGGAATACCGGTTATACCATCGTTGTGTTGACCAATATTGACCATCCCGGCGGAGCGGAGATTGGGGAAGAGATTGTGAAGATCCTGGGTTTGGAATAACATGAGCTGTTCGAAACATGAACAAATTCAATGATAATAATCGAAATAACGAAAATCAAATACCTATGAGGTATTATTGGTCAATATGTTCTCCGTTCTGTCTTTTTTTCATTTGGTCACTTCTTCATACCCTCTTTGCGCAATCCGCTTTAAACCAGGATTCCCTGTTCCTGCTCCATCAAACTCTCGGTTCCTCCGAATGTTTCGGCGTGGCATTCGGCGATGTGGATGGAAACGGCACCCGCGACGGGATCGTGGTGAATTTTCAGGACCCGAGCAGGCTTTGGAACAATGACGGCACCGGTAAGTTTTCGGTCAGCGGCCAATCGTTCGGTTCCGGGACAAATCATGGAGGCGATCTGGTCGATATCGATGTGGTGACGGGCAACAGCGCATTCAATGGCGGAGTGACGAAACTCTGGGTCAACCAGTCCGCTCCATCAACCGGCGAAGTGATTCTTCCTGTGAATACCAATGACCATCTGCATGTTTATCCCAATCCGGTTATCAGGGATGTAACTATATCGTTCTCGCTGGAAAGAGAAACCTCCCTGAAACTGATGCTATTCGACGTGTCCATGCGGATGGTTGGGTTGCTGGCTGAAGGATTGTTCAGTCAGGGTGAATATCGGGTGATGAGAGTGCTTGACAGTTTTTCAGATGGATTATACCATGTTTTAATGCTCAGTGATGATTCAGGTAGCATCCATAGAATCCTTGTAAAAGAAGCAAATTGAAACATATGGAAACCCGGTCCTTCATACCATCCAAAAAAAGAACCAAAAATGAGTCATCAGAACCTAACCCGCATCCTCAGCGAATTATTCAGAAACAGGGGAATCCTACTGATCAATGTAGTGGGACTTACCCTTGGAACCACCTTTTGTATCTTCATTGGGATCTATGTGAAACAGGAGGTTTTCATGGATCATGCCTTTTCAAACAGAGAGCAGATCTTCAGGCTGGAAGTTCAGTTTCCGGAACGGGGTCGGAGAGCGGTTCAGACCTCTGCCCTGGGCCCTGACCTGAAGGAAAGCCTTGCTGGAATCCAACAAGTATTAAGGGTACAGTTCTGGGACCAATTCCTGGTAAAAAAAGAGGAGAACTATTTCGCCATTCCCCGGTTATGTCTGGCCGATTCCACGTTTTTCGATTTTTTCGAACAAACCTGGCTTTATGGCAACCCAAAGGAGGCATTGAAGGATCCGTTCAGCATTGTTCTCACCGAAGATCTGGCCTTCGGTCTTTTTGGAAAGACCAATCCAACAGGACTTACCTTACGAAGTCAATCCGGTAAAAGCATCTTTACGGTTAAAGGCGTGATCAAGAAGAGAAAAGATTCCCATATCGGATATGATGCATTGCTCTCTATGACAACCCTGGGGGAATACAATCCTTCCATTCTGCATACATACGATACACAGCAATGGCTAACCTATCTGAAACCCGACAAGTCCTCGGTTCCCTCTTTGATGGAACCCCAAATATTCAGGAAAATGGTTGAATTGGTTCCGGACCTCCGCACGGATGAAACCAACCGGGACTTTTTCATTGTTCTTAATCCCCTGACAAAGATCTACTTCACACGCAATGTTGCAGATTTTTCCTATCACGGAAACCATAATCAGGTTCTTCTGTTTATCGCCATTGCCTGCCTCATTCTGCTGTTGGCGTGTGTCAATTTCAATAACCTGAATATGGCTCATGCCTTTTCCAAAGCCAAAGAGGTTGGGATCAGAAAAATTGCAGGCGCCCAACGAAAAACTATCCTCTTTCGGTTTTTATCCGAATCCCTGGTCGTCAGTTTCCTATCGACCATACTTGGCGTTGTTTTGGCAATTCTCTTGCTTCCGGCATACAACCAGCTCATTGGAAAACATCTGCAGATTACTTTCTTTGACAATCCTTACACCATCTCCATGTTGCTGGGAATTATTCTGATTACCGGATTTTTTTCCGGGTTGTACCCTGCCTGGTTCGTCTCTTCCTACGACACCATTAATGCCATTAAAGGAAGGATCCTGAAAGGAAACAGATCCTGGATCACCCGAAAAGGGATGATTCTGTTTCAGTTTTTCATCTCCGTTATCCTGATCAGCGGTTCCATTCTGATATACCGGCAACTCGCCTACACCAGTGAAAAAGATATGGGATTTATTCCTGAAGGGATCCTGACCATCCGGCTTCCGGGCCAGTTGAAAAAAAATCAAACATCCTTCAAAGAGAGGCTGCTTCAACACCCTGAAATCATGTCGGTTTCCTATTCCTATACCATCCCCGGAAGCGATCTGAATTACAAAGGGTTCACTATCCGGGAGAAGGAAGTTAATCCGCTGGTCATCAGTGTGGATCCTGATTATCTGAACACCTATGGCATAGCATTGGTTTCCGGAAGAAATTTTGACCAGGCCCATGTATCTGATTCCATCGGCCATTGCATCATCAACGAAACAATGGCCAAAGAGATCGGGATGCAGGATCCTCTCAATGAATGGCTTTCCCATGAAGACGCTACATATTCCGTTTTTCAGGAAAACAGAATCAACATCATTGGCATTGTTAAGGATTTTCACTTCAAATCATTACGATCAACGATTGAACCGATCATACTGGGGTGGAATCCGGATCGGTTCAACTATGCCAATATAAAAATCGCTGACGGAAAAACCGGTGCGGCCATGAACGCCATCCGAAAACTCCTGGATGAATTCGTTCCGGGGATTCCTGCGGAATTCCAGTTCATTGAAGAAAGTTTCGACAACATGTACCGGTCTGATCACCGCATGGGAAAAATCCTGATCTGCTTTACACTGCTGTCGGTTTTTATCGGGATCCTGGGTTTATTCGGTATCGTGGTATTTTTAACCCAACAACGAACAAAAGAGATTGCTGTCCGGAAAACGCAGGGCGCCTCTGTCAGGGAGATCCTGGCAAAAATAACCCTTGAATACGCCTGGCCGGTTATTCTGGCGAATGCCCTGGCCTGGCCTCTCGTTGTATGGCTGGGGTCGATATGGCTGAGTGATTTTGTCTACCGCACATCCATTGGAATCGATATTTTTCTCTACAGCGCTGTCATTACTATGCTGATTGCCATGGGAACTGTTTTGTCTGTAACCCTGAAAGATGCATTTACAAATCCCGTATATGCTTTACAGGAGTGAAGAATCGTTTTATGGTTTGGGAACAGTATGCTATTTTCAATGGAGAAGAGCTATTTCACAGATATTATGTGAACGAATATCTTTATTTTCTCATAATTTACCGAATTTAAAGATCAATCAGAAACCTGAAAAAAATAGCAACGTCAAATTACGGAATCTCTTAAACCATTTTCCGATGAAAGTAAACCTTTTACCTGTCCGGTTATTTTTAGGAGTATTTCTCCTGTCCGGATTCATCCTGCCCATTTGGGTATGCCCGCAAACCTCCGTCAGTTTTTCTTCGTTCTATACTGAAGCGCTAACCACGGGCCCTGTTTCCGGACGCATGTTGCTGATAGTCAGTCAGGATACGACCATTGATCCTGACCTGCCCGATCCCTTCCATCCATTCATCACCTTTGGCAGGGATTTCCAAAACTGGCTTCCGGGAGAGACCCTTGTCCTGAATCAGCAAAACAGCGATTGCTTTCTGAGCTGCCCCGATAGTCTGACCGGCTGGATCGCCCTGAGGGCCGTGGTGGATACCGACCCTGGGAGCAGTATATTGGTACGCGACGGAACATGCTTCAGCGATAAGATCATTGCCAGGATAGAACCGGGAAAAGCCAATAACATCCCCGTCCCGATTACGCAAATGCTCCGGGGAAAAGGCTTCCGGGAAAAACCGAACATCCGGCTACTGGAGGTGGAAAGCAAGCTGCTGAGTGATTTTTATGGGAAACCAACCTTCATAGAGGCTGCTGTGCTGCTCCCCGACTCCTATTTCACCGATAGCCTCAGGTACTATCCAACCATGTATGTATTCCCCGGATGGGGAACCATCCATACCGCCGTCACACAAGGCTCCTTCCAGCAGAAGCGTTATGGCATGTCGGGTATCGGAGAGGAAAATATCGTTGTGTTCCTCAATCAGGATTGCCGCTTTGGCTTTCATGTATTTGCCGATTCCAAGAACAACGGCCCAAGAGCTACGTCGTTTGTCACGGAATTTCTTCCGGTGTTTGAATCACAATACCGGGCCGTTCCCCGTCGCAACGCCCGGTTCCTGACCGGCCAGTCGTCGGGGGCATGGGCTGCGCTGTGGCTGTTAATCAACTATCCCGATACCTTTGGAATGGCGTGGGCGGCATCACCCGATCCGGTGGATTTCAGCCGGTTTCTGGATGTCAATCTCTACTCCCCGGATGCCAATTTCTATTATCATCCAACAGGTTCCCTTCGCAACGGGATCGATTCCGACTCCCTCTTTTTTCCCCTCCGGGATTGGATCACCATGGAGAAGGCCCTGGGCGACGGAGGGCAGTTCCAATCGTTTGAATCGGTGTTCAGTGAAAAAGCATCCAATGGGCTACCCGACCATCTGTTCGACCGCGAAACCGGAGAAATCATTCCTTCTACCCTGAATTCATGGGAAGCATACGACATCAACCGGATCCTGCTCAGCCGGGGAGCTTCCCTGAAAACGCAGTTAGATGACCGTATCACAATAGTTGTAGCAGGAGATGACCCCTTTTTCCTCGATGAACCGGTAAAAACCCTGAAAGAGACCCTGGATTCGCTGAAGATTGAAGCCGATATCCGCATCCTGGATGGGGGCGGACACAATACCTGGAGCAATGAGATCCGGGAAGAGATGCACAAGAAAATGGACAACATGTATAAAACACCATCACCATGAGAAACAACCGGATCCCTTTTCTGATTGTCTTTTGTTTATGCTGGCAACTGAGCTTTGCCCAGCATCATCTGCTGGATCAATTCGATGTCAAGCAATACATCCTTGATCTGAACATCAGTAACACCAGTACCATCGTTTCCGGAAATGTCACCATGAATGCCGTGGTCGCTGCGCAGGTCATGGACACGGCTTCGATTGAACTGATCGATTCCATCACAGCCACTTCATACATGATCGTTGATTCGGTTTGGTTCAACGGGAGCCCGGCAGATTTTTCCCACACAGACTGGCTGGTCAAGATTCCTCTGGTATCGCCAGTACTTCAGGGAGATCTCTTTTCGCTTCAGGTGTTCTACCACGGCAACGGCAGTGGTTGTGCCCAATCCCTCACGAATGGTATAAACAAAAAGACATATGAAGGCAAGATTCATGTCTTCACTACCTCCCAGCCATTCTATTCGAAATTCTGGTGGCCCTGCAAGGATGTCATGACCGATAAAGCTGATTCGCTCACCTTTATCA
>JAFGNY010000309.1 GCA_016926765.1 Bacteroidales bacterium
TGGTTGATCACGCTGTTGGTACAGGTAATGGTAACATTGTCCTTATAACCGGTGGATGATACAACACCTCCCTGCTGATTGACAAATCCGCTGGCATTTATTTTTACCCCATCGGCCTCAATGGTTCCGCTATTTTCAACCGTATTTCCCTGAATAACCAACCCACCGCCAAAGATTCCTGTGGTAATAACTCCATTGTTGGTCACATTCGCTCCCTGTTCTGAAGAGGCCTCTCCCTTGATCACATTGGCATCTTTGGGATTATAATCCATAATGGCCACATCTCCGTTGTTTGTGAACTGAGAGGTACACAATACACCACCATGCATATATATAGTCCCGTTATTGGTAACGGTTTTCGCCTCTGATGCAGAGGTTTGGTTGCTATAACAGATTTCGGCCGGTGGAGTACCTGAAGGGATGACTACATGATCATCCTTATCGGGACTACCTTTCGGAGACCAGTTATTTTCGTTACTCCAGAAACTATTCTCCGCACCTGTCCAGGTTCTGGTTGTTTGTGCCAGAATGGATCCAGAAGTCATTAAAAAGACTCCACTGATGAATACAAATACAATTTTTTTCATAATACAATGTTGTTGGTTATGTGATATCTTCCTGGTTGATTTCCGATATTTTCAGGATAAAGATATATACAAACCTCCTTAGGTGCAAATAGTAACCGTTTGTTTTGATCAATCCGTACATGTTCCTATGCTCAGTTGAATGAATCGGCTAAAAGTTCAACCTGTGGTGCATGCTGTTGAAAATAGGATGGTGTCAACCCTGTTTCCCGTTTAAACGCCTCATTGAACACCGACTTTGAGATAAATCCCACCTCTTTCGCTATAGATTCAATGGTATAGTTCCTGTAAACCGGATTGATTAATAGCCGCCTCGCCTCCATGATCCGGTATCGGTTAATCAGGGTGGAAAAATTGGTTTGAAAATGGGAATTGATCATTCCCGACAGGTAAGTCCGGTTGGAATTCAGTTGTTCTGCCACCCTCTCAAGCGTGATACCGGGTTGACGGTAAAATCGCTGGTGATGCATCAATTGCTTGAATTCACCCAGAAGGGATTCCCGTTTCGCCTCCAGATACCGATCACTTTCCGGATGGATCAGGATATCAGGACTATCATCGGGCTGCATATTCTCCTCCTTTTTCATCAACTCCAGGTTCTTCCGGATCAGTTCCCGGTTGCTTTGTTTGGTCTTTCGGTAGAGACTGAAGAGAAGAGCCGCAAACAAAACCAGTAGCAGTAGTCCTGCCACAAGGTACCGGATAGTTTGCCGTTTCGACGAAATCTCTAACTGATTGATTTCTTTATCCTTGGTAAGCAATTTGATCTCCTGTTCCTTCTGCTTTACGTTGAATTTTGTCTCCAGCTCGGCGATTTTATCCTTTTGCTCTGATGAGTAAATGCTGTCTTTGATCACCAGCAACTCATGCAGAAATGCGTTCGCATCCTTGTAATTGTGTTGCTTTTCATGCAAATCAATAAAAGCTTCCAACGCCCAGGATTCCTTTTCAAACGATCCTACCTTTCCGGCTGTTGCTTCGGCCTTACGGGCCCACTCCCCTGCGATGTCAAACCGGCCTTTGGCTGCATAGCACTTAGCCAGATTGGCATAGTTCGACACTAAAAAATGCTGTGCATCCAGCTTTTCCAGGATATCCACCGCTTCCCGGGTATACCGGATAGCCTCATCGATCCGGCCATTCATAAAACAGGCTTTCCCCAGGTTTCCACATGACAATCCTATTTCCAGCGGAATATTCAACTCTCTGGCGATCCTCAGCACCTCTTTGAAACAAATTTCAGCCTGCTGATGCTCCTGCAGACTTTCATAGGCGTTGGCCATGACTCCCAGCACCTGCAATCGCTGGTAGGTATTCCCGGTTTTTTCGGCAATCTGCAAGACCTTCTCAAAATAGCCAATCCCTTTCCGGTAATTCATCTGTTTGCAATGGATCACCCCTATATTGGCCAGAATACTGCCTGCCCTCCCCGAATCCCCGGCAGCCAGGAACTGATCGTAGGCCTGCTGGTAGAATCCAAGAGCCTGGGGATATTCGGTAAGCTCGGTATATACCAGACCCAGTCCGTTCCGGATAGATCCCTTGGCGATTTCAACCCCATACAGGTCAGCCTCATCCAGCGCCTGGTTCAGGTACTGTAGCGCATAGCTGTAATCCCCTCTGACGATCCCATAATACCCGAATCCCGACAGGATATTGATCCTTCCCTTGTGGTACCTAAGCTGATCGGCCAACTCCAGTCCCTTTTCCAGTAAAAGCCGGGAGGTATCGGGATCTGACTGAAAATACTGAAATGCCTGCCGGTAAAAGTGATCCACAAGCCCTGAATCCTGAACCGGGCTATCCTCCTTCTGCTGAGTCAGCCAGGTTGTCTCCTGACCATATTGAAAATTATGAACAAACAGGGAGAGCAGAAAAATTAATACTACCGTATTAGGGGATATATACCTGACTGGCGAAAACGAAACAATCGGATTCATGACGGAGGAGCTTTTTTCGGGGTAAAAATACTAATTATTCTTATCTTTATCAACGAAATACAAAAATGCACCCATCCCCATGACACCAACTGAACTAGCAGAATATCAAATAGTTGAAATTGGAAGCTTTTCGCTTACTATTTCCGAACTTGTTGTCATCCTTCTCATCATTGCCTTAACCTGGATCCTGCTCTTTGTTATCAAACGGGTTGTAATCCGAAACCTTTCGAAGGATAAACATGTGGCCGGCCGGCAGTATTCGGTCTTTCTGCTGATCCGTTATCTCATCTGGATCATTGCCATTGTATTGATCATTGAGGCTATTGGCGTAAAGGTAACCTTTTTTATTGCCAGTTCGGCAGCCCTGCTGGTCGGACTCGGTCTGGGTCTGCAACAGATCTTTCAGGACATCGTATCCGGGATTTTTATTCTCTTCGAGGGAACCATTAAGGTAGATGACATCCTTGATGTAGGTGGCATAGTAGGAAGGATCACAGAGATCCGATTACGCACATCAACCCTGCTGACCAGGGACGGAACCGTTCTTATCATCCCGAACCATAAATTCATCAACGAAAACGTGATCAACTGGAGCCACAACCTGAA
>JAFGNY010000046.1 GCA_016926765.1 Bacteroidales bacterium
AGCGGCGTAGTCCATCACCTCCTTCTGTCTGCTCAAACTGAACCATTCTGAAAAGGTAAACCGTTCCAGAATAAAGCGGGTATACTCTTCCATATAGGCAGCCATCGTGATCACCGATCCGATGATCAGCAATCCCCACTCCCATCCACTCACCCTCACTAGTCCGCTTGTTTGCTCGTTCGCTCCAATCAAAACCATTGCCAGTAAGATCATAGTCAGCGAATTGATAACCGGGGCAATGACAGGGCCGACCCATGTAGTAGGGATCAGAAAAAGGATATCCCATGTAAACAGTGATTCGGGCCAGCCAAGGATAAGCCACAGGAATACATAATAGAAGATATCCCAGACAGCAAACAGAAAGATGAACCAGGCAAACCGGATAATCCATCGGCGTGCAGCAACCATCGATACGGTGAATAACATCAGGATTGTCGCGGCTTCCCTCAGGATTTCCGTGGTGGCAACCTTCCCTTCAATGACCTTCAACGGGAAATCGAACCCTTCCGGATAAAAAATTTCTCTCAGGTAAACCACCACGGCGGTCTCAAGAAAACCCATCGAAATGGCGAACAGGGTTAAAGGGATCAGGTGCTTGGGCATGAGTCAAAATTACAAATTTCGAAGTTCCTTTCGCTATTAGTCATTGGTCAATAAGGAAATTAGGGAAATTAGGGAAATTAAGGAAAAAAATACATTATTTCGCTTGTCCGCTTGTCCGCTCGTCCGCTTGTCCGCTTGTCCGCTTGTTTACTAGTTCACAAACTTGATAAATCCCTCCAGATGTTCACGGATCTTTCCTGCCAGAAAGTAGGGAAGGCTCATCAGGTAAACGATTTTTCCGGTGATTGTACGGGTCTCTCTTACCATCAGAGGGCCGGCGTAGAGCCTGACGGCAAAGGGGTGTGGCGAAGCGTCAACAAACTGATGCAGTGATCTCAGTCGGCCAGATTCTCCTTTTTTCACTTCTACCGGAATCATCAACCCTTCGTGACCAATCACGAAATCGACCTCTGCCGACGACTGAGTCTTGGCCCTGACCCAGAAATATACATCCCCCATCTCACCCGTCTGCTTGTCCGCTTGACCGCCCGTCCGCTCGTCCGCTTGTCCGCTTGTTAAAGTTGACTGCATCAGTTCCTGAGCTACGATATGTAATGAAATTTGCCGGTCGAATACGGAAGAGAGATCGTGTTGTTCCGATAACGCATCCTGAATTCCTGTAAAATAGTTGACCAGGCCGGTATCCGGGAGTTGGATCCGTGGTGATCGGCTGGTATCGATTTGCCAGGGAAGGATGGCCTGAGTAGTTGGAAACAGAAGGCGAAGGAGTCCTTGCTCTTGAAACAGCCTGAAAGCGTTCCCAATCTCCCTGCTTCGGAACCCGGGATTGCTGAAACCGCTGTATTTGATCCGTGTACCGGCAAATGGAAAGGTATCCTGATAGATCTGTAACAATCTCTCCGAGGTCTTGGAAGTAGATCCAAGCGAAGAAGCTTTGTAAAACAGGATCTCAAGATGTTTCAGGTACATAGGTGCAAGTGCTTGGATCTGTTTCTTCGCCCCATACATTCTGACAACCTCCGGGATTCCTCCAACCAGGCAGAACTGGTGAAACAGGTCAACCAGCCTGTCGTATCCGTAATTCGGAAACGGCACCTCGCGATACAACTCCAATGCTTCCCGCTCCCCCGTTATCCGGAGAAACTCCTCAAAAGAAACCGTTTCTAAAACAAATCCCATTCTTCTAACACCTCTAAACCCTCTCTTCTCACTTGTCCGCTTGTCCGCAAATGTAACAAAACAAAGGATAATACAAAAATTATTGTTTTTAATCATTGCTTTCCTTGTGGAGTATTTTAATTCATTCTATCTTTGCACCCCTTTTTTAAACGAAATCCATGAATACGTTAAGTTACAAAACGATCAGCGCCAACAAGGAAACGGTAACCAAAGAGTGGGTTCTGATCAACGCAGAAGATGAAGTGCTGGGACGCCTGGCATCCAAAGTCGCGATGATTTTGAGAGGAAAACTGAAACCAAGTTTTACACCACATGTAGATTGTGGGGATAACGTGGTGATCATCAACGCTGAGAAGATCAAGCTGACAGGGAAGAAGCTAACCGATAAAGAGTATCTCCGTCACTCCGGGTACCCGGGAGGACAGAGGAAACGTACACCCCAGGAGCTTCTGGAGAAGAATCCCCGCGCGATCATTGAATCGGCCGTCAAAGGGATGCTTCCCAAGAACCGCCTTGGCAGTGACCTGTTCAGGAACCTCTATGTATACGCTGGTCCCGATCACCCACACCAGGCACAACAACCCAAAGAAATCAATTTAAATACAATCAAGTAATATGGAAGTTATCAATGCCATTGGCAGAAGAAAAACTGCCATTGCAAGGATCTACGTCCAGGATGGCCAGGGAGTTATCACGGTCAACGGACGGGATTTTACGGAATATTTTCCGACCTCCATCCTGCAGTACAAAGCAACCGAACCCCTGTCAGTAACTGAGACGATGGGGAAATACGATGTGAAGGTAAACCTCGATGGTGGTGGTGTAAAAGGACAATCTGAAGCGATGGCACATGCCCTCGCACGTGCCTTATGCAAAATTAACGAGGAAATGCGTCCTGCCCTGAAAGCCAAAGGGTTGCTCCGCAGAGACCCCCGTATGGTGGAACGTAAGAAGTTTGGGCAAAAGAAAGCCCGGAAAAGATTCCAATTCAGCAAACGTTAATATTTTATCTTTACAATTATGCCGAGAACGACATTTAATGAATTGCTTGATGCCGGTGTTCACTTCGGTCACCTGAAGCGGAAATGGAACCCGAGCATGGCTCCCTATATCTTTATGGAACGCAACGGGATCCACATCATTGATCTCTATAAAACCATGGCGAAACTCGATGAAGCAGCCGCTGCCATGAAACAGATCGCCAAATCGGGCAAAAAGATCCTGTTTGTTGCCACGAAAAAACAGGCAAAAGACCTGGTCGCCGAAAAAGTGAAACGGATCAACATGCCATACATGACAGAACGATGGCCCGGAGGGATGCTGACTAACTTTGCTACCATCAGAAAAGCTGTCAGAAAGATGGCCTCCATCGATAAACTGATGAGCAGCCCTTCCTATGATAACTTATCAAAAAAAGAACGCCTTACCCTTACACGGGAACGTGCAAAACTGGAAAAGAACCTGGGAAGTATCGCCGATCTGAACCGGCTTCCTGCCGCTCTGTTTATTGTGGATATCCTGAAGGAACATATTGCCCTGGCAGAGGCCAGAAAACTCAATATTCCGACTTTCGCCATCGTGGATACGAATTCGGATCCCCGCCTGGTAGATTTTCCAATTCCTGCCAACGACGACGCTTCCAAATCCATCTCACTGATCGTTGACATCATGTTGAATGCGATTGAAGAGGGAATGGTTGAACGGAAACTCGACCGGGATAAGAAAGCTGCCGAAGATGAAATCGAAGAAGGGGGTGACGATGATTTTAATGCACGGATGGACGGGGACGATTTTGATGAAGACGGGATCAAGATCATCCGGAAAGACATTGTCGACACGAAAATCACGAAATTAAAAGCAGCCGACGATAAGGAATCCGATGCGGCTAAATCTCCGAGAAAACGGATCGCCAAACCGGCAGGAAGGTCGAAGAGATAGGGTGAGACGTGGGACGTAAGACGTGGGACGTAAGACGTAGGACGTAAGACGTAAGACGTAAGACGTAAGACGTAAGACGTGGACCCTTAGGCAAAGGTGTTTTCAACCTAAAACCAAAAACCTAAAACTTATAACAGAATTTATCAATTATGAACATTACAGCAGCAGATGTGAATAAATTGCGCCAGATGACCGGTGCAGGAATTATGGATTGCAAAAAAGCATTGCAGGAAAATAATGGCGATTTTGAACAGGCCATCGACTACCTCAGGAAAAAAGGGCAGAAAGTAGCAGCCAAGCGGGCCGACCGCGAAGCTAACGAAGGGTATGTGGTAGCAAAGACAACTGATGACAAGACGTTTGGCGCCGTGGTTATGGTGAGTTGTGAGACAGACTTCGTGGGAAAGAATGAAGAGTTTATCCAGTTTTCAAAAGATCTTCTGGATCTGGGAATTCAAAACAAACTCACAGAAGCTGACGCGCTCCTTCCTCTGAAAATGGGAGCAGTCACCGTAGCGGAAAAACTCAACGAGATGCTCGGGAAAACAGGCGAGAAGATGCAGGTTGCTGCCTTTGAATCTATCCAGGCACCAATCGTTGTGGCATACAACCACCACGGAAACCGGCTGGCTACCCTGGTCGGATTCAATAAGAAAGAGGTGGCCGGAATCGAAGAACTGGGACGTGAAATCGCGATGCAGGTTGCTGCGATGAACCCTGTCTCCCTGGATAAAGACGATGTGGATCCGAAAATTATCGAAAGCGAGATTGAAATCGGCAAAGAACAGGCACGCCAGGAAGGGAAACCGGAAGAGTTGCTTGAAAAAATCGCTCAGGGAAAACTAAACAAATTTTTCAAAGAGAATACGCTCCTGAATCAGGAGTTTATCAAAGATTCCAAGAAAACGGTTGGCCAGTATATTGCCGAGCACGATAAAGAGTTGAAAGTGGTCTCTTTCAAACGCCTCCAACTGGGCGCATAAAAGAGATCCGTGAAACAGGATGAGGCTGTTGGATTTGTTATCCGGCAGCCTCTTTTGATTACTTTTGCCTGATGTCTCCTGAAAAAGATACGGTACGGAAAATGTTCAATGAAATCTCCCCGAGGTATGATTTCCTGAATCATTTTCTCTCCTTTGGGATTGATCATATCTGGAGAAGAAAGGTTGTAAGGGAGATCCGGAGACATTTCGGGAACAGCCTGCATTCGCTGAATATTCTGGATGTTGCCACGGGGACCGGAGACCTCGCCTTGGCCGTAGCCGGACTCCAGCCTGCACACATCGACGGGATCGATATTTCAACTGCCATGATGGAGGTCGCCAGGAGAAAAGTTCAGGAGAAAGGGCTTGCGCAGCTGATCTCATTCCGGGAAGGAGAAGCCGAGCGGATCCCGTTTTCTGAGGATACCTACGACGTAGTGATGGTTGCTTTTGGTGTCAGAAATTTCGAGGATCTGAAAGGAGGGCTGAACGAAATGCGACGGGTGATGAAACCTGGTGGCTATATGCTGATCCTAGAGTTTTCTCATCCCGATCGGTTTCCGATGAAACCACTCTATGCCTGCTATTCGAAACGGATGATACCGCTCTTAGGAAAATTGATCTCTAGGCACCGGCAGGCTTATACCTACCTTCCGCAAACCGTCGCTGCATTTCCAGACGGTGAGGCATTCCTTTTCATCCTGAGGGAATTGGGACTTCAGAATCTTCGGCAGATCCGGTTGTCGGGTGGGATTGCTACCCTCTATTGCGCCGAAAAATAATTACCTTTGCCCCGGAAAATAAAAATAAAAGAGGCTGACCTGCGTTAGTCCTATCTTAAATCCGAACCTTTCTGTTGAAAAAACCGGTTTATATCATCTCTCTCATTTTTCTTGCAGTTGTTTCCCTCCCTGTCAAAGGTCCGGCACAACGGTTTGGCGTTCCCAATATGCCTACTTATGACAATGACAAATTCCATTTCGGGTTTGTCCTGGGAGCCAACCTGAGTTATGTTACGATCAAGCCTATAGCTGACCTGAACACCCGGATCTGGGACTCAACGTATATTCCCGATATTCTGCCTCTTCCCGACTCAGCCCTGATCCTCTCCATTGAAGGAACTCCCACACCCGGATTCGTGATCAGCATTGTGAGTGATATGAAGATGGGAGAACATCTGAATCTCCGTTTTATTCCCTCCCTGGCTTTTGGCGACCGCGACCTGGTGTACAATCTTGAAACGTTTCATGACGGGGACACGAACATCATCACAATTTCCAAGCGGGTCCCCTCAACCTATATCAACTTTCCACTTGAACTTAAGTATAAATCCAAACGGTATAAAAACTTCCGGACCTACCTGATGACCGGCATTCAATATACGCTCGACCTCGCCTCCCAGGCTAAAAAAAGAGAGCAAAAAAGCGCTGATCAAAAGATTGTAAAATTCAACCAGAATGACTTTTACGTGGAAGCCGGTGTTGGATTTGATTTCTACAACGAATGGTTTAAGTTCGGAATCGAGATCAAGATGATGTACGGACTGATGGACGTCCTCACGCGTGAAAACAACATGTACACCGATGCCATTGCCAAACTGAACTCTAAAATCTTCCAGCTCTCGCTCACCTTTGAATAATTTTTTCCTTCCCTTTTTGTATCTTTGTTCTGAAAAGATTCCTTATGAACAAAATAGCTGTTTTCCCGGGTTCTTTTGATCCGATTACACGCGGACACGAATCGGTGATCCTCAGGGCATTGCCTTTGTTTGATACCATTGTGGTTGCGGTAGGTGAGAATTCGGAGAAAAGAGGATACTTCCCTCTTGAAAACCGGTTGGAATGGCTGAGAACGATCTTTGCCAGGGAACCCAAAATCAGGGTAGAGAGCTATTCAGGTCTTACGATTGACTATTGCCGGGAAGTGGGCGCGGGATTTATCCTCCGGGGACTCCGTACGGCCGCTGATTTTGATTTCGAACGTGGAATTGGCCTGATGAACCGGGCAATGATGCCCGATCTGGAGACGATCTTCCTGGTGAGTACGCCCGAATATAGCGCGCTCAACTCCTCCATTGTCAGGGAAATTCACCGGAACGGAGGAGATATCTCCAGGTTCATACCCGAAAGCCTCCAGAACCTAATGACCTAATTTCCAAACGACTTATTCCCTTAATGACCTTAATGACCCTAATGACCTTAATTTCCTAAAGCCCCTCATCGTCAATGAAATACCGCCCGCTTTTCACCATCGTTTCGTTTATTGCGCTGCTCACCATTGGTTCGTCAGGGATTGCCCAACAGGTTACTCTAACAGGATCCGCTGTGGGAGCAGAAGGAAAAACGATCCGGTTGATCTCCTGGAGTGATCTGATCACCTTTACTGAGTCCAGGATTGCGGAGACGACCATCGATACGATAGGGAATTTTACCCTGTCATTTCCTCTGCCTTCCATCTCCTTAATCACCTTAGCAATAGACCTGCACCGGTCAAGCTTTTATATGGAACCCGGTAAAACCTACAGGATAAGGCTGGTTCCCATAAACTATACCGACAACCTGGAGGTCAACCCCTTTATCCAGTCCCAGAATCTTCAGATCGAATTTCTCAACCAGAATGCAACTGATCTTACTGCACAGATCTGGGCTTATGACAGCAAATACAACCAGTTTCTCCTGGATCATTTTAATGCGCTCTATCTTGAAAGGAAAAAGAATTACCTGGATACTTTCCGCATTCAGGTCAATAACCTTTTTGAAGAGATCGGTCAGCCCTATTTCCAGGATTATATACGGTACAAAACAGCCGGACTGGAACAGATCGCACGTGCCTCAAGCCAGTACAATCTGGCCCGGGCCTATTTCATTGATCAGCCTATTCTATACAACAATACGGAGTATATGCAGGCGTTCGATAATTACTTCACGAAATACCTGACTGCTACATCCGACGTTCTCCGGAAAATAGACCTTACTCCGATCATCAAGGGAGTCACCCCTTACCCAAAACTGATGAACACCCTGGCAGCCGATTCGGTACTCAGGAATGAAACGCTTCGTGAACTGGTGCTGTTAAAAGGACTTTTCGAACTGTTTTATACCAATCAAGAACTCCAGGATCCGATTATCGCAATTTTTGACACAATCAGCCATCAAAGTCCGAGGGAAACCAACCGGCTGATTGCGGCAAACATGAAGGCCAAAGTGACCAAACTCCGTCACGGAACTCCTGCCCCGGAATTTAACCTGACCGGAATGACCAAGGATCAATCCCACTCGTTGAGCGATTTTCTCGGGAAGCCAGTCGTCCTGAATTTCTGGACGACCTATTGCGAGGGGTGTCTGGCTGAAATGGAACTGGAAGTGCCTCTATATAAGAAATATAAGGACCAGGTGGAATTTATCAGCATTTGTGTTGATAAATACTGGGTCAAAATGAAATATTTCGCCATGATCAAGCCTGAACTGGCATGGACCCTTCTTCATTATTCTGATAACACCGATCTGCTGGTAGATTATGAAGTAAGGTCCTATCCGTTGTATGTGGTCATCGATCAAGCTGGGATGATTGTTCAGGCGCCGGCTCCTAATCCTGGCGAAGGTTTGGAGAAAGTTATTGAGGAACTGATTCACTGAGAGAATAGAAAGAAAAATCGATATGTTAGGTTTTGTTAAAAAAATGTTAGGGAGTAAATCCGACAGGGATATCAAGGAGATTCAGCCGATGGTCACCCAAGCGGTGGAGATCGATAAAATCCTTCACTCCATTTCAAATGACGAGTTAAGGGAAAAAACCCTCCGGTTCAGGGAACGGATCCATGAATATCTTGCAGCGAAAGAGAAAGAAATTGAAGATCTCAACAGACAGATTGAATCCGATGAAGTTGGGATTGAAGAAAAGGAGAACCTGTATGCCCTCCTCGACAAACTGGAGAAGGAAAGTTATGAACTGACGCAGGAGATCCTCAACGAGATCCTCCCTGAGGCGTTTGCTGTGATGCGTGAGACGGCACGGCGGTTTGTTGATCACGATTACCTGGAGGTCACAGCAACGCAGATGGATCGCGACCTCGCAGCGAAAAAAGAGAGTGTCGAGATTGTTGGAGATAAAGCAAAATTCAGGAGCTCGTGGCTGGCAGGAGGAAACATGATCCGTTGGGATATGGTTCACTATGATTGCCAGCTTATTGGCGGCATTGTCCTGCACCAGGGCAAGATTGCCGAGATGGCTACCGGCGAGGGAAAAACCCTGGTAGCTACGCTTCCTGTTTACCTGAACGCCCTTCCGGAGAAAGGGGTGCATATCGTTACAGTCAACGATTACCTGGCAAAACGTGACTCGGAATGGATGGGGCCGTTATTTGAATTCCATGGACTAAAAGTGGATTGTATCGATAAGCACGAGCCTAACTCAGAAGCGAGAAGGAAAGCCTACCTGGCCGATATCACCTATGGCACTAATAACGAATTTGGATTTGACTACCTCCGCGACAACATGACCAGTTTACCGGAAGAACTTGTTCAGCGGAAGCATAACTATGTGATTGTGGATGAGGTTGACTCGGTGTTGATTGATGATGCCAGAACCCCTCTGATCATCTCCGGCCCTACCCCCAAAGGGGAGAACCAGCTGTTTGAGGAACTGAAACCCCAGGTGACAAAACTGTATAATGCCCAGAGAAACCTGGTTACGAAACTACTTGCTGAAGCGAAAACCCTTGCCACCGACGAATCCAATGATGATAACATGAAGAAAGTCGGGGAGCAGCTACTTCGTTGTCATCATGGACTTCCCAAGAACAAAGCGCTGATCAAGTTCCTCAGCGAACCGGGGATGAAAGCCCTGATGCAAAAAACACAGAACTTCTACCTGGCCGAACAGGCCAAAAACATGCACATCATCGATGATGAACTCTTTTTTGTCATTGATGAGAAACACAACACCATCGAACTGACCGAGCAGGGGATTGACCTGCTCACCGAATCCTACCAGGAAACCAACTTTTATATCCTTCCTGATATCGGTTCCGAACTGGCTGAACTGGATAAGCAAAATCTGAAGGAATCGGATCTCGTGGAGAAAAAGAGCGCCCTGATGCGAGATTATGCCATCAAGTCTGAACGCGTCCATACCGTGAATCAGTTGCTTAAAGCATACGCTCTGTTTGAAAAGGATATCGAGTATGTGGTGATGGACAACAAGGTGAAGATCGTTGATGAGCAGACTGGCCGTATCCTTGAAGGAAGAAGGTATTCCGACGGGCTTCACCAGGCCATAGAAGCTAAGGAGAATGTGAAGATCGAAGCGGCTACGCAAACCTATGCCACCATTACCTTGCAGAACTATTTCAGGATGTACAACAAACTGGCCGGGATGACCGGAACCGCTGAAACGGAAGCCGGGGAGTTGTGGGATATCTACAAACTGGACGTTGTTGTGATCCCCACCAACAAACCGGTGGTTCGCGACGACCGGGAAGACTTGGTTTACAAGACCAAACGGGAGAAGTTCAATGCCGTGATCGCGGAAATTGAAGACCTCGTGGATAAAGGACGGCCGGTACTTGTGGGAACCACATCGGTAGAAACTTCTGAGCTCCTCAGCCGGATGCTGAAACGGGTAAATATTCCGCATAACGTGTTGAACGCAAAACTTCATGCAAAGGAAGCCGATATTGTTGCGGAAGCCGGAAAGGCAGGAACTGTCACCATTGCCACCAACATGGCAGGCCGTGGTACCGACATCAAGCTGGGTAAGGGAGTGAAAGAGGCAGGCGGGCTCGCAATCATTGGTACGGAGCGGCACGAATCGCGGAGGGTCGACCGTCAGCTTCGTGGCCGGTCAGGCCGCCAGGGAGACCCGGGGAGTTCGCAGTTTTTCGTTGCGCTTGAAGATGACCTGATGCGCATGTTTGGCTCAGAACGGATTGCAAAAATAATGGACTCCATGGGCATTGAAGATGGAGAGGTGATCCAGCACAGCATGATCTCAAAATCGATCGAGCGGGCACAGAAGAAGGTCGAAGAGAATAACTTCGGCATCAGGAAGCGACTGCTGGAGTACGACGACGTGATGAATATCCAGCGGGAGGCAATCTACAAGAAGCGGCATCATGCCTTATTTGGAGACAGGCTGGAGGTGGATATTGCCAACATGATCTACGATGTGTGTGAATCCACCGTAATGGATTTCAAGGACGCGGCAGATTATCAGGGAATGAAACTCGAGCTTCTGAAAGAGTTTGCTATCGAGTCTCCGGTTAACGAGAAAGAGTTCACATCGGTGAGCGAGGAAGATCTTACGACTACTATCTATGAGAATACATACAAACGCTACAAAGAGAAAAACAGCAGCATTGCTCAGCGGGTCTATCCGGTGGTGAAAAATGTGCTTGAAAATGAATCACGGTACGAAAATATTGCCGTGCCGGTTACTGACGGAATCAAGACCATGCAGGCTGTCGCCAACCTGAAGAAGGCCTTTGAAGATAAAGGCAAAGAGGTAGTCCTCTCCATTGAGAAAGGGGTGGTGTTGGGAATGATCGACAACGCGTGGAAAGAGCATCTCAGGGAAATGGACGATCTGAAACAGTCGGTTCAAAATGCAGCCTATGAACAGAAAGATCCTCTGCTTATTTATAAATTCGAATCGTTCGAGTTATTTAAGGCGATGATGTTACGCACCAACAAAGAGATCATCTCATTCCTGATCAAGTGTGATGTTCCGATTCAGGCAGATAATGTGAGAGAGGCGCCTACGCGTAAGTTGGACCGGCAGCGGTTGAAGGAAGAGCGCTCCGACCTCCTTTCACAGGCACATTCGAACACCCAGGAGAAGAGCAAACCGCAGCCTGTCACCGTGGAGAAAAAAGTGGGCCGGAACGATCCCTGCCCGTGCGGCAGTGGAAAGAAGTACAAGCATTG
>JAFGNY010000002.1 GCA_016926765.1 Bacteroidales bacterium
AAAAAAACACCACCATGAACTTCGAATACCTTGCCGGTTTTATAAACCAGTATCTGTAAACCTATCTGATTCTTCCATTGCTGATTTTTTCTATTCCGGATCGTGGACCAGTCGATCGGGACCTTCCGGTTGATCTTCTCGGCCAAAGGACTGAAAAACCTGGCTCCCCTGTTCGCCTTTTTTGAATCCTTCATCTGGCTGCTGTCACCGAATAAATCAGCATTCCAAGTCCACCGATATTGATCTCCTTTGCCCACCTCATCTCCCGGAACAGCATGATCCCACTGATCAGGAGTACGATCGCCATGAAAAACTCTGAAAAGAGATGAAACCCCAATGCGATCTCTCCTTCGGGTAAATCTCCCTGGATCAATATCATAATCCAGCTGACTATAATCCCAATCCCAATGATCATGGAAAAGAAGGCAATCGTTTTTAGGCGCGTTCTGAATGGTGTCATAAAAAAGAGATTACACATCCCAAAAATAAAAATTTCAGATGATTATTCATTCGATTTTGTATCTTCGCCCCATGAGCGACAAACCCAAACCGGTATTCCAGAAACGGATCTTCTGGGATGTGGATTTCGACCACCTGGATTATGACCTCCGGGCCAATTTCATCATCGAACGGGTTTTCGAACGGGGCGACGTAGATGACATCCGCCAGTGCCGACGTTATTACGGCGATGAAAAGGTGACCGAAGCCCTGCTGAAGGCCAAATACCTTCCTCTGGATACCATCCATCTGGCAAGTGCCGTTATTGATCAACCCCTAACTGCGTTCAGATGTTACATACTGAGGCAATTGAACCCGGAACTCTTTCCTTATTAACCCAATTGATACAAATGGAGTCTCTCCGGCCATTTTCGCTTGTTGGAGAAACTGCTTTAGCCTTACGATTTGGGCACCGGACCTCAATTGATCTGGATCTATTTTATAATCAATCCTTTGATGTCAACTCTCTGATCAACCAACTTGAGAATGTATTTGGCAATAACTTTTCCTACAAACAAAATCTTCTCCGGTTTGGCATTTTCGGGTTCATTTACACCATTAAAATTGACCTTGTTTACTATCCACATCCAATCATACAACCGGAAGAGACCATTCAATCCATCCGTTTCTACAGCCTTGCCGATATCTCCGCGATGAAGATCCAGGCCATTCTGGGAAGAGGGAAGAAAAAGGATTTCTGGGATATTCACCAGTTATTACAACAATTCTCACTTGATCAGATCATTCAATGGCATCAGGAGAAATATCCCACTCAGATGTTGGCCATCAGCATCCCACATGCGCTCACCTGGTTCACCGATGCCGAAGAAACGGAAGCTCCCGTAAGCCTGAAAGGCCAAACCTGGGAACAGGTGAAATCCGGTATCCAAAAAGCGGTAAGGGAATACCTGAGCTAAGGCACAGGGCGCAGGGCACTTGGCTCCTGGAAGTTGACACCCTCAAGCTTACCAGCGAAAATATTGCTATTCTGGTCTCGATTATTAACAATAATGCTGTATCTTTGTGATTGTCCTGTAGATCTATACTTGTAATCTAAAGCAAAGTGGCAATCATCAGTATGTTTTATGGTTTGATTATATCCATGTATTATCTGGATAACAAACAGCACCATATCCCGCATATTCATGTCAGGTACCAGGATAAGGAGACTGTATTCTCGATCCCGGAAGGAAACATTCTGGATGGAGACATTCAAACGAACAAAGTAAAACTGGTACAGGCCTGGATCGAAATTCATCAAGAAGAACTGCTTGCGAATTGGGCATTAGCATCTCAAGGCGAGAGTGTTTTTAAAATCGAACCATTAAGATAACTGTATCTTGAATCCCAGGGTTTCAAAAGTCGTTCCTTTACCTAATTATAAACTCCATATGACATTTTCAAATGGAGAAGAAAAAATATTTGATGTTACTCCTTATCTTGAAACTGGTTTATTCAGGGAATTGAAAGATCCCACGGTATTTAATTCTGTTCATCCTTTTCTTGGCAGTATACAATGGAACAACGGACTTGATTTATGTCCGGATACCCTTTACCTGGAAAGCTTCACCACCCCTACCTTACGTAAAGAAGCGTCAGCTTAACAAAGCTCCAGCCCGTTTGACAGTTGCCTTTGTCACATAAAAAACCGTATTCCCGAAACCGATCACGGCATCGAAGGAGAAGAGATGGTAACCATCTATGATCAGTTCCAGCACCATTTCCGCGACAAAGGACTTCTGGCTACCGACCGGATCATCAAAAGCGGACTCCATCACGGTTCCGTTCTCGAAATCGGTCCCGGATCTCCGCCCGGGTGAAAAGCAGTGTGTTCGGACTTGACATCACCGGAAGGAAAAGATAACCGGATTACTACCACCCGTCATACTGAATTCCGTATCTTTGCAGGGTGAATCCCCGGAAAAGATATGTGGCCCTGCTACTGGGCAGTTTGTTCCTGTTCCCGATAGGATACCAGGCTATCCACAAAGTCCTGCACAAAGGGTTTAGCAGTTATGACCATTCCTGCTGCACGACAACCGGCCATGAGGAACTAACATCCTGCCATGCCGGCTCACATGACACGGTTCACCAATCCTCCATTCCAGAACTTCCGGAACATTCTACCTTTACTACCGGTTATACACACTGTCCAGTCTGTGAATACACCTTCACCCTGACCACAGAACCGGAAGCCCCTGTTTTTTTCACGGTTGTGCCGTTCACCCTGGTCAGCCATACCTTCGACATCCCGGAAATACCTTACGCATTTACCGGATTCTGTCCCTCCCTCCGCGCCCCTCCCGCTGTTTCCCTCCTTTCCTGAAATTCGGTATTCGTAATTCGTTGTTCATTGTTCGTTATTCGCTTTCCAAAGGCGGTGGCTCTATCGCTGAGGAAGATGAGCGGGAAGTTTGCTGATTATGCGTGTATGTCTATTCCTGTTTTGTTGGATGCTTCCGGCATCGCTGGCATTTGCCCAATCGGTCAAACTGAATGGGAAGGTCACCGATGAGCGGAATCTGCCGCTGCCGGGAGCAACAGTTGTGCTGAACAACGGGGCACAGGCTACCCATACCGGGAAACAGGGAGAGTTCCGGTTCACGTTTCCCGATACGGGAACCATTCATCTGGATGTACGGTACCTGGGCTATCAGGAGAGGAAGATCGACGTTCCGGCATCCGGGGCAGCCGATACTCTCATCATCCGGTTAATCCCTCATGTTCAGCAACTTTCGGAAGTACAGATCCACGACCAGCATGCCGAACTGCGAAAACGCGAAGAGACCCGCAGCGTGGAGGTGGTGGAGCAAGCCTATATCCGGCAGCACCTCTCCGGAAGCCTGATGCAGACGATCGATAGGCTTCCGGGAATCTCCACCGTGGAGATCGGCTCTGGCCAGTCAAAACCCCTGATCCGGGGCCTGGGCTTCAACCGGGTGGTGGTCGCCGATCACGGAGTCAAGCATGAAGCGCAGCAATGGGGAGCTGATCACGGACTGGAGATCGACCAGTTCTCGGTCGAACGGCTGAAGGTGATCAAAGGGCCGGCTTCCCTGAAATATGGCTCGGATGCCATCGGAGGCCTGATCGAAACCGACAAGCTGGCGATCCCCGAACCGGAAACCTCCGGCGGGTCGGCCGATCTGACTGGTAACAGCAACAATGGATCGGCGGGAGCTTCCCTGATGCTCTTTTCCCGGCAACGGAAATGGTACGTGAAGTCAAGGCTTTCGGCGGTGGATTATGCCGATTACCGGGTGCCTGTCGATAACGTTACCATCAACGGATACCGGATCCCACTAGTCAAAAACAGGCTTCGGAACACTGCCGGATCGGTGTTCACCGGCGGTGTGACCCTGGGACGGGTGGATGACCGGAGTTTCGTCTCGCTTTTCCTGTCGGACTACTACGCCAAAGCGGGATTTTTTGCCAACGCCCACGGGATCATGCCCCTCAACACCGACTCCTCCTACGACGAATCAATCAGGAATGTGCAGGTCCCCTTCCAGTGGGTCAATCATGCCAAAGCCATCCTGAATGCCGTTCTCTTTCACGGGAAGAGCAAATCGGAACTGGAACTGGGCTGGCAATACAACTTCCGGCGGGAACTGAACACCTACTACCAGCATGGATACATGCCTCCGGTACTTCCCGATACGCTGGGGTTTTCCCCGGATCTCGCGCGGGAATTCCGCAAGCAGACCCTTTCGCTGAATTACCGGTTCTCCTTCCCCTGGGGGGAGAAACAGACCCTGACCACCGGAATCACCACCGAATACCAGTACAACCGGATCGCCGGATGGGATTTCATCATCCCCTCCTACGACCAGGTCGCAGGAGGGATCTTTCTGCTCGACCGGGTGCAGCTCTCCGGCAACCTGATCCTGGAAGCAGGCATCCGGGGAGATATGGGTTACGTCTCTATCCTGCCCTGGTCGGATTGGTTCCAAACCCCGGTGATTGTGGGAAAGGATACCATGGGCTATGACTATACCCTTCGCGTGCAGGCAATGGAGCGGCTCTTCGGAAACCTGAGCTGGTCGGCCGGACTCAACTACTCCACCTCTTCGCTTACGCTGCGCATCAACGCCGGTAAGAGTTTCCGGATGCC
>JAFGNY010000310.1 GCA_016926765.1 Bacteroidales bacterium
ATCGGCTTGCATCCCAGGGATACTCAGCGTTTGATCAAGGTGTTGTATAAATTACGTGACCTTGGAAATACCGTCATTGTTGTGGAACACGACGAAGAGATCATCAGGGCAGCTGACTATGTGATCGACATCGGGCCACTGGCAGGACAGCATGGCGGAGAGGTGGTTTTCCAGGGAAAAGTCAGTGAAATGACCGGTTGTGACAGAAGCCTGACCGGACAGTATCTTGCAAAAAAACTATCCATCAACCTTCCTGAGAAGCGCAGAAGCTGGAAGGAGTTCATTCGTATCGTGGGTGCGAGAGAGAACAATCTGAAGAGGATCGATAGTTTGATTCCTCTTCACATCTTCACAGTAGTGACAGGTGTCAGCGGATCAGGGAAAACCTCGCTGATCAAGCAGATCCTCTACCCAGCCCTTAAAAAAATACTGGGAGGCTGGGCTGAGAAGACCGGGAAGTTTGATTATCTGGAAGGAGATTACAACCGTATCGGGTCGGTAGAGCTTGTGGATCAAAACCCCATCGGCCGCTCCTCCCGATCAAATCCGGCCACCTACATCAAAGCATTTGATGAGATCCGCCAACTCTTTGCCGACCAGAAGTTATCTATTGTAAGAGGTTATAAGCCGGGATTCTTTTCGTTCAACATTGCAGGGGGCCGATGTGAAGTCTGCGAAGGCGATGGCGTTCAGAAAATTGAGATGCAGTTCATGGCCGATATCTATCTTACCTGTGATGCCTGTCATGGAAAACGATTCAAGGATGAAGTTCTGGATGTGAAATACCGGGAAAAAACCATCGTGGATATCCTGGAAATGACCGTGGATGAAGCGATCAGTTTCTTCTCTTTTGAAAATAAACCATCAGCTACAGAGAAACGAATCCTGTCACGCCTGCAATCCCTCCAGGATGTCGGACTGGGGTACCTGAAGCTTGGGCAGTCCTCATCCACCCTGTCGGGCGGAGAAGCCCAGCGTATCAAACTCGCGTACTTCCTCTCCAAAGGGAATACGGAAAAACCAACCCTCTTCATCTTTGACGAACCAACCACCGGACTGCATTTTCATGACATCCACAAACTCCTGATCTCCTTCGATTCCCTGATCCGGATTGGCCACTCAGTGCTCGTGATAGAACATAATCCCGAGGTGATCAAATCGGCTGACTGGGTGATTGACCTGGGCAAAGAAGGAGGAGACGAAGGAGGAAACCTTGTTTTTGCCGGCACCCCTGAGGATTTGGTCCAATGTATGGAGAGTTATACCGGATCCTATTTAAAGGAGAAGGTAGTGAAATAGCTAAAAAACAGAAAAAATGAAAAGTATCAATCCTGCAACCAACCAACTCATCAAGGAGTACATGGAGCACACTCCTGAAGAAGTTGCCGAGATCATCAAATTTTCTCAGAATGCCTGGCTCCAATGGAAATCCACCTCATTTTCCCTTCGAAAAAAACATATGCTCACCGCTGCTGCTTTGCTGCGAAGCAGGAAAGCTGAACTGGCTACACTGATGACCCACGAGATGGGAAAGATCATCCGGGAAGCGGAAGCGGAAGTGGAAAAGTGTGCATGGGTTTGTGAGTATTATGCCGGGAATGCAGAGGCCATCCTCCGGGATGAGGTAATCGATTCCGATGCTTCCAGGAGTTTTGTTGCCTTCCAGCCTTTGGGGCTTATCCTTGCCGTGATGCCATGGAATTTCCCGTTCTGGCAGGTCTTCCGTTTCGCCGCCCCTGCCCTGATGGCCGGGAACGGAGGATTGCTTAAACACGCTTCCAACGTACCCGGGTGTGCTCTGGCTATTGAAGAAATTTTCCACGATGCCGGCTTCCCGGAACATCTTTTCCGTACCCTGATGATCCCGTCGGGTATGGTACAAGGCGTGATCGACCACCCTTTCGTAAAGGCAGTTACCCTGACCGGCAGCGAATTTGCCGGAAGCCAGGTGGCGTCAGCCGCCGGCAGGCAAAGTAAAAAAACGCTGCTGGAGTTAGGAGGTTCCGATCCCTTTATCGTGCTGGATGACTGCGATATGGAACTGGCAGTTTCGCAGGCCCTGAATTCCCGTCTGATCAACCAGGGTCAAAGCTGTATTGCCGCCAAACGGTTCATCGTAGTTGAACCGGCGCTGGAACAGTTCACAAACCAGATTCATGCAGCTTTCCATTCTCTGAAAGTGGGGGATCCACTGGATCCTGAAACACAGATTGGCCCCTTGGCCCGCCCTGATCTGGTGAATGAGATCGACCGCCAGGTTCAGGAATCGATCCGGATGGGAGCCATTCTACTCACTGGTGGTGAGAGATACGAACGGGAAGGATGTTATTATCAACCCACCATCCTGACGGAGGTCAAACCCGGGATGCCTGTCTACTCCGAAGAGACCTTCGGACCGTTACTTGCCATCATTGCGGTAGCGGATGAACAGGAAGCCATCCGCGTGGCCAACGATTCCGAATTCGGCCTGGGCGGCAGTGTGTGGACCAGGGATAGCCATCGGGGTGAAGCAATCGCCAGGCAGGTGGAGAGCGGAGCTGTTTTTGTGAACGGCATGACCAAATCTGACCCCAGGCTACCGTTCGGCGGGATCAAAAAATCGGGCTATGGCCGGGAACTTGGCAGCTACGGCATCCGTGAGTTCGTGAATATCAAGACAATCTGGATACGTTAAGACGAGCGGACGAGCGGACGAGCGGACAAGCGGACAAGCGGACGAGCGGACAAGTGAAAGATGACCAATACTATTCTCCATATAATCCGTCCTACTTTTTCTTTGATCGTAACAGTGAAACCTGTACCTTTGCACCCTCTTTTTTGGCGTGGTAGCTCAGTCGGTTAGAGCGTCGGATTCATAACCCGGAGGTCACGAGTTCAACTCTCGTCCACGCTACTTGTTTTCGTAATA
>JAFGNY010000311.1 GCA_016926765.1 Bacteroidales bacterium
CGGGCACGGATAAAATCCCCTTCTGTTCGCGCATACAGGCTATTCACAAGTGATAATAGAAACTTGTTCCGGTTCAGATGATCTCCTTTCCTTAGATGAATTACATTACTGGCAAAGTCATCCGGGTTGCCGATACCGTAGATACAGGAAACAGATGCGACGACAATGACATCACGGCGCCCCGATAACAGCGATGAAGAGGTACTTAACCTGAGTTTTTCGATTTCGTCATTAATGGAGAGGTCTTTTTCAATATAGGTGTTCGTCACCGGGATGTAAGCTTCTGGCTGATAGTAGTCATAGTAGGAGACAAAGAACTCTACTGCATTTTCAGGAAAAAACTGTTTGAATTCGCCAAACAACTGTGCAGCAAGTGTCTTATTGTGACTAAGTACCAATGTCGGACGCCGGACCTGCTGGATCACATTGGCCATCGTAAAGGTTTTCCCGGAACCGGTTACACCAAGCAGCACCTGGGACTCATCCCCACGACGCAATCCCTCTACCAGTTGCCTGATTGCTTCCGGCTGGTCACCTGTAGGTCGAAATTCACTTGTAAGGTTAAACTCCATCGGGTCAATGGGCTAACATGATCAGACCTGAAACCGGATAATGGTCAGAAAAAGTGACATCCGATTTTTCATAGGAAAATGCTTTAAAATGCTTGTCAAACAGGATGTAATCAATCCGGTAATTTGGTAAGGCTCCGTCGTATGTGCTGCCAAAAAATCCCTCACCGGCTTCACGGTAGGCATCGGTAAGAGATGAAGTCAACTGCTTGTAGGTGTATGAAAAAGGCGTGTCGTTCATGTCTCCGCAAACAAGAACCGGATAGGGAGACTGTTTGATAGCCTTGAGGAGATTTGCCGTTTCGTCGGCCCGCTGAAAAAAAGCCAGTTTGAGTTTTCTGAGAATACTAAAGATCCCCGCTCTTATCCGGATATTTTCTGTTTCTGTTTTTTTAAGATGGTAGTAGAAGTCCACATCACTTTGTCTTAGTCTTAAAGAGGCTAAGTGGATATTGAGTATCCTTAGAGTATCATTGCCGAGAAGGATATCTGTGTAAATCCCAAAACATTTTTTGGGTTGTTCGTCAAGGGACCCGGACCGAATGATCGGAAACCGGGAAAAAGTGACTATTCCGTTAAATCCATTATTCTGATCCGGAGAGTAATAATCCTTTTCATAGTGATAGGGGAGGCCCCAGGCCCGCGACATGCGCTGAAAAACCGGAGGGACGTCGGCTTCGTAGATCCGAACCTCCTGCATGCATAACAGGTCAGGATTCTTTTCGCTAAGGTATTCAATGATCTCGGATCTGACATTGCCTCTTACGTTCATCTGGCCTGCAAAACCATGGACATTCCAGGTAGTCAGGCTGATATTCTGGCCGGGAAGCAGAATCGGGTTATTCGCAGGCAAGGTGACCATGGTATTCAGTTGTTTCCAGCCAGCCAGGATAGCGATCAGGGAAATCAATGCATATCTTTTCCGCAGAAAGAGCCAGAGGAAAACAAAGAAAATGTTGAGGATAAGGAGATAGGGATAGAGGAGTCCAAACAGGGCAAAAATCCATGCATCGCGGGGATTGATATACTGAGCGCCGTAGGAGAAAAGAATGGAGATCACCGCAAGGACATTGAACGCCAGCAGGATGTTGACCAGGATGAGAAAGAATCTGTTACGAGAGGTCCCCATGGATGGATCAGGTCAATGTTTTCCCGATGATTTGAAAAGAAACTCTTTCTCCTCCCTGGTAAGGCTATCATATCCTCCTTTGGAGATTTTATCAAGGATCATATCAATGCGTTTCTGCTGCTGAGCCTTCTGCAGATTGAATTCTTCATCGGTAACCGGCCGGCGGGCTTTGCGGTTCCCGCCAGGATATTTCTTTTTGATCCCGAAGATCTGTGAAAACCAGGTCATGAATGAACTGTTGTTTCTGTAAGAAGAGATCGAAGAAGGACGGATCGATTTCACAAAGATATACCCGAGAAGAGCCCCTCCGATATGGGCAATCTGACCCCCGGCATTGCCCCCCGGGATGGTAAAAAAGTCCAGGACAAAGAGAACAATGGCGATATAAACAATTTTTACCCTGCCGAAAAAAAGAAGGTAGAGAGTGTAATTTGGGACGTAAAAGGCAATCGCTGTAACGATGGCCATCACTGATGCCGAAGCACCCAATGCATAAGAATCTTGTAGCATCGGATGAAAGACAGGAAACACATTGAAGGCAATAATGTAGGCAAAAGCTCCGGCAAGTCCGCCAAGGAGATATATCCAAACCATCTGCTTTTCTGTCAGGTATTCAAGAAAGATTCTTCCAAACCAGAACAGCCATAACATATTGAATAGGATGTGCCAGATCCCGATGTGTAAAAACATGTAGGTGAAGAGGGTCCAGGGTCTGAACAGAAGAACAGGAAGAGAGGCTGGAACAGCAAGGTAATTAATAACAGAAGATAAAGCAGAAGAGGAATCCGGTTGATCAAACAGGAAAGCCAGTACCCGGAAAAGCTGGATCAGGATCCATACGGAGATATTAATAATCACCAAATAGGAAAGCACTGATTTTGACCTGAAAAAATTCCGGGCATCTGAAAGGGGATTAAATGGTGGTTGATTTATGTTCATTTCAACGGACTGTTAATTAGAAAATTGCGCGCTTCTTCCAGTAGTAAATCATAAAAAATCCAAAAATCATTCCACCAAGGTGGGCAAAATGAGCTACATTGTCACTCGGGTTGTTAGAGATGCCGGAAAAGATCTCAATGGCGCCATAAAGGATCACGATCCACTTGGCTTTGATAGGGAACAGAAAAAAGACATAAACCAGCATATTTGGGAACATCATCCCAAAAGCGAGAAGGATTCCATAGACTGCTCCTGAAGCCCCGATCGTTGGAACATCCATTTGAAGTTGGATCAATTGGTTGACATAATCCACAGACTGGCTTGAATAAGCAGGGTTTGAGGGATTCAGTGTCCATTCTGAGATAAAGTTGCGGATCACATTCTCGTATTCGTAATAATTGGGAAAGTGATGTCTGATAAATCCGACGAAAGCATCAATGGTGGGTTGATCGGCATAGAGCAAGGCATCCTGCTGAATCGAAGAAAAGTTCCACCAGTTGACCAGGGTCTGGATGATTGCAGCACCAATTCCGGTAATCATATAATACGTAAGGAAACGTTTTGATCCCCATACGTTCTCAAGCAGGTATCCAAACATCCAGAGGGCAAACATGTTATACAGGATATGTCCGAAATCTGCATGCAGAAACATATAGGTAACATACTGGTAGGGCTGAAAGTACTCCGACTGAAAATAGTATAATCCCAGAAACCGGACCAGGTCGATCCCGAAAGCTTTCTCAAAGGTCATGGTTGCAAGGAAAAACAAGCCATTGATAATCAGTAGGTTTTTTACAACTGGAGGAAGGATTCTGAATCCGGCAGGAGTGTATTGATTGGAGCTCATAGAAGTCAGGTTGTGTGCTTAAATTTTTTTGCAAGATCGTTGAAGCTCAGCAGGTACATAGTAGGCTTCCCTTCGGGAGTCACCTCAGGAACTGCACAATGCATCAGATCTCTGATCAGTTCAGATGATTCATGCCGGCTCAGAGGTTTTCCGTGGCTGATGGAAAGGCGGCGCGCCAAGGTTCTGACCAGTTGATGTTTTTCATTGGATTGAACTCCATCGGTTTCGTTTTTGTACGATTCCAGGATTCCCTCAAAAAGGGAGAGAATATC
>JAFGNY010000312.1 GCA_016926765.1 Bacteroidales bacterium
AAATACTGGGATGCCCTGCTGTCGGGAAAGACAACACTCTTCTGCGACCGGCACATCGCCGATTGTAACGCTAAAAATCGTATATTTTCCATTGATTGTCTGATTTATAACCTCTTCTCCGGTAAATCCGGGATCCGGGATCCGGGATTTCGGAAAGAGAGAATCGCAAGTCCTGCAAAAGTAATTAATCCGTTTAAGATTAGAAGTTCGAAACCAAACTTATATCCAGAGAACAACTCGACGGAGTAAACGCTGAGAAAATAACAGACAATGGGCGACAGGAGAGCCACCAGTGGCACAAACCGGTCCTTTACCCCGCGATTCACAAAAAGGCCGAAAGCATAAAGCCCCAGTAGCGGACCGTACGTATAACCTGCTATGGTAAAGAGTTTATCAATAACTGCTCTGTCATTGATGGCCCTGAACAGAACAATGACCACAAGCAGGAGGATAGCAAAAGCAATATGCACCATATACCGAATATTCTGCTTATTTCTCTCCGACAGAGAACTTGTTTTGTCAAGCCCTAAAAAATCAATACTGAAGGAGGTGGTCAGGGAGGTCAGTGCGCCGTCGGCGCTTGGGTAGGCAGCCGAGATCAGACCGATAAGAAAAACAAGCCCGGCAAATGGTCCCAGATGTTTCAACGCAATGATAGGGAAGAGGTCGTCAGACCGCACCGGCATCTCTATTCCCTTAAATTTGGCGTACAGAAAAAGAGATGCCCCCAGGAAAAGGAAGAGAAAATTGACAAACATTAAAACAATGGAAAAGGAGAACATATTTTTCTGGGCATCTTTTAACGACTTGCAACTCAGATTCTTTTGCATCATCTCCTGATCAAGTCCTGTCATAACGATGGCAATAAAAGCGCCACTGAAAATCCCTTTCAGAAAATACCGTTTATCGGCCCATTCAGTAAAAAACATCGTGGAGTAACTGCTCTTGAATACCGCGCTGGTCATCCCTCCGAAGGTCATCCCCATCGATGTTGAGATGAGGTAAATGGTCATCCCCAATGCAAGAAGCATAAAGGTGGTTTGAACAGTATCCGTCCAGATGATGGTCTTCACGCCCCCTTTGAACGTATATAAAAGGATCAGAATGATGAAGATCAGGGTGGTAACCCAAAATGGGATTCCCCAGGCATCAAAAACGAATAGTTGCAAAACATTCACTACCAGAAACATGCGGAATGACGCTCCGATTACCCGGGAGAGAATAAAGTAAAACGCCCCAGTTTTATAGGACCAAAACCCAAACCGGGTCTCCAGGTATGAATAGATGGAAGTGAGGTTTAGCCTGTAGTACAGGGGCAGGAGTACGGTGGCGATAACGGCATAGCCGATCAGATAGCCAAAAACGACCATCATGTAAGAGAATTGGGTATCTCCTACCCAACCGGGCACCGACATAAAAGTGACTCCCGACAGGGAGGCTCCAATCATCCCATAGGCGACAATAACCCAGGGCGACTCTTTATTCCCAATAAAAAATGCCCGGTTGGTTGCACGCCGTGCAGTGATGAAGGTGATGATAAAAAGCAGGGCAGTATAGGCCAGGAATATGAATAGGATGAGAGTTGGGGTCATTGTCAGGTTGTGAGGAGATGAGTTGGTGAATTGGTGAGGGTGGTGGCAAAGGAAGAGAGGTCGGGGAAGGTGAAGTCGATGATTTTGAATCCTTTGCGCAGGTCGGATGAATTTTCGGAGAGAAAGACCGTTTTCATCCCCAAGCGGTGTCCGAACAACATGTCGGAAAGAGAATCCCCAACCATGACCGACTGGCTAAAACGGATAGCGGAGAACTCTTTTCTTGCTTTCAGGCCCATGCCAACGTTCGGTTTTCTTAGAAAAGATCCTTCGTTCGACAAATGAGGAGAATAATAGATCGCGTCAATACGGCCTCCGGATTTTCTGACCTTATTCATCAGGTTGTCATGGATCTTCATCACTTGTTCATGGGTCATAATCCCTTTTCCGACACCCTGCTGGTTACTGACCACGATAATGGTACCGAAAATTTCAGAGAGACTCTTTAATGCCTCAGGCACGTCCGGCAGCCAGATGAACTCATCCCATTTCGTTACATAGCCTTCGACGATCCGTTTGTTCAGCACTCCATCGCGATCGAGAAAGAGCGTCCAGTTTCTATCAATCATTAAATCGCTTAAAGTCATCCTGTGCTTGTCTATATGTTTCCGGGATCCCAATATCTATAAAATACTCTTTGGAAGGAAAACCGAACATCCGGGAAGTTTTGAAATGGTTCTCAAAACAATCTTTTTCGATCGAGAAACGTCCCCTGAATTCCGGTTCCATCAGGAACATTTTCTCAATCAGATAGATCCCTCCGTTAATGTATCCGCGTCCTGCCTCCGGCTGTTTCTCTTCAAACCCATCAATGCGCCTCAACCGGTTCATAGAAACCCGACCATACCTGCCCGTTTCAGGCAGCTCCCGCAGGGCAATAGTGACGTCAGCCTTTTTCTTCGTGTGAGCCTCCGTCATTTTCTCCAAATCCACCCGGAACATGCTGTCACCATTCATGGCAAAAGCCCTCATTCCGTCAATCTTCCAAAATGCTAACCGAATGCCTCCTCCTGTCCCCATCGGTTCCGCCTCTTCTGCAAAGTCAATCCGCATGTTCCGGTATGTTGGCCCGAAGTGGTTCATAATGGTTTCCCGTTTGTACCCCACAGAGAGTACGGCGTGCCTAACACCGGCCCACTTCAGGTAATCAAGAAGATACTCCAGAAAAGGCCTGCCATTGATGAGAGCCATCGACTTCGGCTGATCCCGTAACACCTTCTGAAGCCGGGTCCCCAATCCTCCGGCTAATATGATTGCTTCCATGAGTTCAGTTTGCAGTTTACAGTATCGTTCCCCCTACCGGCCCGGCTTCCACTGAAGAAGAGGGAGTAAGTCTCCTTAAGAATTCAGGTGTTATCTCTTGGAAAAAGAGCGCTTTCCACCAGTTCACAGATGATGTGTCCGATCAGAATCTGTGCTTCCTGGATCCGTGGAGTATCATCCGAAGGTACATTGATCAGGTAATCACTATGATCCTTCAGTTTACCTCCCGATTCCCCGGTCATAGCGATCGTGATCATCCCCACCTCATTGGCCACTTTAAATGCATTGATAATATTGGCAGAATTCCCGGAAGTTGAGATCCCGATCAGCACGTCACCCTCCTTTCCGCTACCCCTGATAATTCTGGCATAAACCTCATCGTACGAGTAATCGTTTGCTACAGCAGTCAGATAGGATGTATTGACATGTAACGCTTCCGAAGGCAAGGGTGGCCGGTCATAATAAAACCTTCCTGAGAATTCGGCAGCAAGGTGCTGTGCATCTGCAGCGCTTCCACCGTTTCCGCAAAAGAGAACCTTGTTTCCGTTACAGAATGCTTCAGTACAATGCAGGGCCACTTCCCGGATAAGGTCGAGTAATGCCTTGTTGGTGAGGATCTTTTGCTTAACCTCAATACTATCTTTTATGGATTCTGAAATTCGCATCGGAGAGAAATTTTGAACAAAAATACAAGTTTAAATGGTAAAAGATAATGGGCAAACGATTCGGGGTGCACGATTCGCGATATGGGATCATAATGCCACGACGATCTCTTCCAACGGTTTTCTCTTCAGATGTCTCGAAGGATCTTCCGGTTCAATTGCAGGATA
>JAFGNY010000313.1 GCA_016926765.1 Bacteroidales bacterium
AAGGATTTTCTCTTTTTTCATTACTTCGGCTTTGTCCATGGCCTCTTTGAGGAGAGCATCCCGTTTTCTTTCCAGCGCTTTGTTCAGGATGGTTCCCGTAATCAGGCCGCCCACGATGATGCCAGCCACTCCCACGATAACGAATATCATAATTTCCATAGCTGTTCAAGTTTGATTGGTTTATAATTGTGGAAGGATGTTAAAAAAAAAACCCGCACTATCCCATGAGGTATTGATAAACCTCGAACTGACACGTATAGGGCTGCCAGCCGTTTCGAACTTCCACCGTCCCGGCGTACCGGAATCCTCGCTGTCAAGTGGGATCCCGGCGTACCGGAATCCCACTTGACAGCGAGTAAAAGAGGCCTGTTCTACATGACCATGAGCGTTGCCCTAATGTTTGTAATGTTAGGTTTACAAACTGCTGGGAATAATGCGGGTAAATCGTCTGGTTTCAAAGAACGAAAAGGCTTATCCTGCCAGGTATTCGGTTAAAAGTTTGTCAATCTTCGCCAGTTGTTGCTCCTGATTCTGCCCATGCGATGAAAGCATGTGTTCGTCCTGCAAATAGTTTGTTGCATATTCAAGAGCCACCATGGCCAGCAAATCCTGCTTGTCTTTGTATGCATAACTGCCTGAATAATCTTTCATCCGCTTCTCTATCAGCGTTGCCGCCTGAGTGAATAACAGTTCGTGTTCTTTCGCAATAACCAGCTTATACGATCTGTCGGCAATCTTCACTGAAATGGTCAACTCGCTCATCAGTAATGCACTACTATATTTACCTGTTCAAGAGTCCTATACACTTATCGATTTCCCGCAAAAGTTCATTGATAGTTACTTTCGCTTCAACGGTTCCTTCCTTTATCTCAAGGGTTCTTGTTGTTTTTACTAGGTTGATCTTCTGCTCTAATTCTTCGATGGTTTGTTTTTGTCTCTGGTTTATCTGGTTTTGTTCATGAATCTCGTGTCTTAACTCCTCATTCTCCTTAACGAGAGATTGCAACCGTTCAATCATCTTGTGGACTTTAGTGTCAATGCCTGTAACAAGCGTTTCAACATCTGCCATGGCTGAACTTTCCCTGCGTTGGTTATGCAAATATACTTTTTTGGTTGACTGTATGCAATTCATCCCGGCGTTTTTTTTCTTCTGAAGATATAACCTTTGATGGCTGAACCCGATTAATGGATAGTATTTTAATCGCTGTTCCGATGTTAACCGAAGCCTTCTTACACTATTTATGGCGATTCCGGCTGCTTCAGGCACCACTCTTCTGTGTGACCGGAGAGCCGGTGATGGTCATCCAACCCGGGGAATACAATCGCGACGGAGGCCCCGATTTTATCAATGCCCGAGTCAGGATTGGTAGAACTTTGTGGGCAGGTAATGTGGAGATCCATCTTCGTGCCTCCGATTGGTTCCGTCATGGTCATCAGGGGGATCCTGCTTACCACAATGTAATCCTCCATGTAGTAGATCACTGCGACAGAGAGGTTACGGGAGGCGGCAACCAGACGATTCCCTGTTTGGAGGTTCATGAGAATTATCCTCCCGGACTGATAGACATTTATCAAACCCTTTTACTTGGGAAACAATGGATCCCTTGTCAGAAAATGGTTGGAGAGACGGATCTTTCCGTATTTCGCTTGTGGGCTCCCGTATTGGTTTTTGAACGACTGAACGCCCGGGCCAACACCCTTCGGAAATGGATGGATTATGCTGAAAAACAGTGGGACGAACTGGCTTACCAGGTTATGGCAACCGCAATGGGCAGTCAGATCAATGCACAGCCTTTTGAACTTCTTGCAAGATCAACGCCTTTCAGGATCCTTCAACGTCACCGGGATCAGGTCCCCATTCTCGAATCGTTGTTGTTCGGACAGGCGGGGTTGCTGAACCCGTTATATCAGGAGAGATATCCGTCGGATCTTTTGCGATCATACCGTTTTTATCAGGAAAACTATTCGTTGACGCCTTTGGAACAAGGGATATGGAAATTTCTCCGGCTCAGGCCGGTCAACTTCCCAACGATACGCATCAGTCAGTTCGCCGATATGATCCACCGTATCAGTAGTTTTCATGAAAACCTGGAGAGCGACCTTTCTTTACGGAACTGGATGGAAATCCTTCGGGCTACCGCCAGCGTCTACTGGAATTCGCACTTCACCTTCGAAAGGGAATCCCCGGGAAAAATTAAACGCACCGGCCAAAACACCATTTACCTGTTGTTGATTAACGGCATCATCCCACTGCTTTTTTTCAAGGGAACTGAAAAAGATCAGGCAAAATTCATGGAAAAAGCTTTTTCCCTGCTGGAAGAGATTCCCGGAGAGAAAAATAGATTGACATTCCAATGGTCTGAACTGGGGATGCCATCAGACAATGCCCTGATGTCCCAGGCGCTGATCCATCTCAAACAAGCCTATTGTGATCAGAAACGGTGTCTCGAATGCCGGATCGGAATGAGACTATTAAAAAACCAATCACCGATAACTGACAAACATGCAATTAAACCTCATGACCAGAAAAAACAGCCATGAAACCAGCACAAATCATCAAACACTATCTCTCTTTCAGCAGAGGTGAACAAAGGGGGATCATTATCCTGGGATTGATTATTCTGCTGATCAATCTTCTGCGATGGTTTCTCCCGAATGTCAAACAGATGAATCCTGTTGATTTTTCAGCATTCAGTCAGGAGATTACACGCTTTGAAGAGGCTCTGACTCAGGCAAAGAGCAGTTCCGGAAAACGGATTACCGGACCATCCCGCTCATCCTTTCCGGCATCCGGAAAAAGAGATGATTCTACTAAAACAAACGAGAGGTATAGGGAGCCTTCGTTTGTAATTGAGGTGAATAGCGCCGATACGCTCGACCTTCAGCGGCTCAGGGGAATAGGCCCCTCCTTTGCCCGCAGGATCACCGGGTACAGGAAGAGGCTCGGAGGGTTCGTTGCAGTCAGCCAGTTGCTTGAAGTCTATGGATTTGATTCATCCCGTTTCGAGGGGATCAGGAAATACCTGACAGTAGACCCCTCAGCCATCCGGCAGATGAATCTGAACGCCCTATCGTTTAAAGAGTTAATGGTTCATCCATACATGCCTTATGAACTGGCTAAAGAGATTGCTCTCTACCGGAAGAAACAGAAAGGGATCAGGGATATCGAGGAGATAAGGGGAATGAAAAGCTGTGACAGCGCCACGTTGGTTAAATTGAAGCCATATCTTTCTTTTGAATTACCCACAACCAAATAACAACTATCAGGAATAGTACTTAATCTCAGGAGGCTCTTGTGGCTTGGGGATGGTAGGGTCGTCGGGATGGTAACCACCATAGGGGTCATTGTCGTCAAAATCATCGTCTTCCCAATCGTAACTCGGGCGTTGCGGACCTTGTTTCCGGAAATAGATGGCGAGGATAGTCCCGGCAAGCAATCCCATCAGGTGGCCTTCCCAGGAGATGCGTTCCTTGGGAAAAAACTGGGGAAAGACGCCCCAGATCAGTCCGCCGTAAAGAAAGGTGACCAGCAGGGTAATCGCCATCAGTTTGATCTCTCTCCGGATAATTCCGCTGGTAAACAGGAAGGCTGCCAATCCGTATACGATGCCACTTGCTCCGATATGTACCGATCCTGCTTCACCCAGGAACCATACCCAGAATCCGGATAGGAGATAGATCAGGATCAGGACTGTCCAGGCAATTTCCCGATAAAAATGGAAAAGGAGCGCTGACAGCAGGAACAGTGGAATGGAATTGGCAAAAAGGTGTCCCCATCCCGAATGAATTAAAGGCATTGTAAGGATACCCGGAAGCCCTTTCCATTGCAACGGAGAGAGGCCATATTCAGCAAAGGAGATGTTAAGGATGAACTCCAGTGCTTTCACCAGCCATATGAGCAGGACGAAAATCGCTGGAAAAAAAAAGCTGCGTATCAGTTTACTCCGTTCAGGATCCATGCTCGCAATATTTCCCGGTTTTGGCAGTTAAAATTAGTGAAAAAGGAGTTGCCGGAGGAGGTACCTTAAAAAATCCTACCTTTGGGCACTATTAGTTAACCATTTTAAATCAATTTTTCACATTATGAGATTCATGCCGGCTATGCCTGATAAGAAATCCATCCACTTTCTGTTGTTATTGCTTTTTCCGATATGCCTTTCAGCTCAGAACAAGAACCCCGATGTAGGACTCAGAAAGCTACAGGTTGTAATGCAGGTGATCGACTATTACTATGTAGATACCGTTCATGAAGATAAACTGGTAGAGACCGCAATCGTTGAGATGTTAAAAGAACTTGATCCGCATTCAATCTATATTCCGAAAGAAGAGTTACAGCGGGCCAATGAACCGTTGCAGGGAAATTTTGAAGGGGTTGGGATCCAGTTTGAGATACTCAAGGATACCATTGTAGTGGTGCATCCGCTTACAGGAGGGCCTTCTGAAAAGCTGGGAATTATCTCTGGCGATAAGATCGTTAGGATTGATGGGGAAGATGTTGTAGGAAAACAGGTGACCAACCAGTTCGTTCTGGACCATTTACGCGGAAAAAAAGGAACAAAAGTCAGGGTTTCCATTTTTCGAAAAGGGAAAAAAGAGTTGCTTGATTTTGTCATCGTCAGGGATAAAATTCCGATCAACAGTATTGACGCTGTTTACATGATCACTCCCGAAACAGGTTATATCAACCTCAACAGGTTCTCTCTTACCACTACCCAGGAGTTTCAGGAAGCCGTGAAAAAACTCAAAGAGGAGGGAATGAAGAACCTGATCCTCGACTTGCGCAATAACGCCGGAGGGTACATGGCGCCTGCGATTGAACTTTCAGATGAATTCCTCGGATTGGGGAAGATCATCGTATATACCGAGGGATTAAAGAGTCCGAGAGAGAATTTTTATTCCACTTACAGGGGAAATTTCGAAAACGGCAAGCTGGTGATCATGATCAATGAAAACAGCGCTTCTTCCAGTGAAATTGTTGCCGGGGCAGTTCAGGACTGGGACCGGGGGTTGATTGTGGGTCGACGTTCCTTTGGGAAAGGATTGGTTCAGCGTCCGTTCAACCTTCCCGACAGCTCTCAGATCAGGCTGACTACTGCCAGATACCACACCCCTTCCGGCAGGTTTATCCAGAAGCCCTATAGCAATGGAGTTGACGATTACTACAAGGATTTTGCCAACAGATACAGCCATGGAGAACTGATTCATGCAGATAGTATCAAATTCCCTGATTCACTGAAATACCAGACAGATGCGGGCCGTACTGTTTACGGCGGAGGCGGGATCATGCCCGATGTCTTTATCCCCTGGGATTCTTCTTTCCTTACAGATTACTACATGGATATACGGAGGAATAATATTATCAATCCGCTTGTCAGCGAATACGTTGATGTAAATCGTCAGAATCTGTTGAAGCGATATCCGGACTTCCAGTCATTTAAAGCGAATTTTAACATTGGAGAACCTTTGATGAAGCTTTTCTTCGATGCAGCAGAAGATGCTGATATCAAGATGAACGAAGAGCAGTATGCCGCATCCGAACCACTGATCAACGTACAGATTAAAGGATTGATTGCACAAAAACTCTATACGATTACTTCGTACTATATGATAGCCAACGAGATGGATCCTGAAGTGATGAAAGCGGTACAAGTCATCGAGGAGGACAGCCTCTTCCGGGAACTGACCCATTGACGAACCTTCCGCATATCTATATCGCACTGCCGGTCATGGATGAACCTGAATGGCTTCCGGTCATCCTCAGCTTGCTTGGGAAGCAGAATTTCAGCCGCTTCACATTGGTTGTCTGTATCAATCAGCCGGATGCCTGGTGGGATGATCCGTCAACCTCAGCACTCTGTGAGACAAATGCCCTGAGTCTTGCCTTGCTGAATGGTTTACGCGATTTTCGCATCGAGGTGATTGACAAAAGTTCGAAGGGTGCCGGCTGGACAGGAAAGAGACATGGCGTTGGATGGGCCAGGAAAACCATCATGGACCATATTTCCCGGGAAGCCGGTCCAACAGATATCCTATTGAGCCTGGATGCCGATACGGTTTTTTCGGAGAATTACCTTGGGTCAGTGGCAGAAACCCTGGCAGCCTACCCGAAGGCCACCGCGCTCTCAGTTCCTTATTTTCATCCTCTTCCTGAAGACCGGGTGGCAGCCAGAGCCATTCTCCGGTATGAGATCTATATGCGGTACTATGTTCTGAACTTGTGGCGTATCCGAAGTCCTTATGCTTTCACGGCCCTCGGATCAGCTATGGCTGTCCCTGTTTGGGCTTACCGGAAAGTGGGAGGGATGACGCCGAAACGAAGCGGAGAGGATTTTTATTTTCTCCAGAAGCTCAGGAAAGCGGGTGGATTGATCTGCCGGAACAGCGAATGCGTTTTTCCTGCAGCCAGATTTTCATCGCGTGTATTCTTTGGTACCGGTCCTGCAATGATCCGTGGTGCACAGGGGGACTGGAAAAGCTACCCAATCTATCCGTTCAGATTGTTTGATGAAATCGGGGAGAGCTACCTGCGGTTTCATGAACTATATTCTATTTTCACCGAAACATCCGTGACCCGATTTCTTCAGAAACAGACAGGGGATGAGGATCCCTTTGAGACATTACGGAAAAATGCAACAGACGTAAAGCAATTTGTCAAAGCGTGTCACGAAAAATTCGACGGGCTTCGGATTCTTCAATTCCTCAAACAGAGGCAAAAAGAGGTTGGAGGTCTTGATGAAGAAAACCTGACTGAATGGCTTGAAATGTTCTGTCCCGGATTTCAGCTTCGCGATAAAAAGAGCTTTTCATTTACAGAAAGCAGTATTGAAGAGCTCGATGAACTCCGGAATTTTCTTTTCTGGGAAGAGGAGAAGTCCCGGGAAAGCGACCTTCTCTTGAGATAAAAAATTACGTGTACCAGGTCAGTTCAATACCTGAGTTACCAGGTTCGCTGCTTCCTGCAGTGTGATAGCTGAATGGACACGCAGTCCCGATTCGTCGATCAGCTTTTTTCCCTCTTCGGCATTAGTTCCCTGGAGTCTTACAATAATAGGAACAGGGATGTCGCCGATGTTGTGGTAGGCATCCACCACTCCCTGAGCTACGCGGTCGCAGCGGACAATCCCTCCGAAAATATTCAGGAGGATTGCCTTGACGTTTGGGTCTTTCAGGATGATCCTGAAACCCTCTTCCACACGTTTGGCATTGGCGCTGCCTCCCACGTCGAGGAAGTTGGCAGGCTCACCACCCGAGAGTTTTATGATATCCATAGTAGCCATGGCTAATCCTGCTCCATTGACCATACAACCTACATTCCCATCAAGCTTCACATAATTGAGGTCGAAGGCGGTAGCCTCAACTTCGATGGGGTCCTCTTCGTCAAAATCGCGCATGGCAATAATGTCGGGATGCCGGAACAACGCATTGTTGTCGATTGTCAGCTTGGCATCGGCAGCCAGAATTTTATTGTCAGAGGTTTTAAAGACCGGGTTGATCTCAACCAGTGACGCATCGGAGTTGATATAGGTGTTATAAACTCCTTTAACAAAAAGAACCATATTTTTATTTGCCTCTCCCGATAGTCCCAGGTTGAATGCGACCTTCCTGGCCTGAAACGACTGCAAGCCGATAACAGGATCAATCTCTTCGGTAAAGATCAGATCAGGAGTCTCTTCAGCCACCTTTTCAATATCCATCCCTCCGCGTGGGGAGTACATCAGGATAATATGGCCCTTTTGCCTGTTCAGCAACACGCTGAAGTAAATCTCAGCAGGTTCTGTTGGCCCGGGATAGTAAATGTTTTGCTCAACATACACTTTTCTTACTTTCTTTCCTTTGGCGCCTGTCTGGGGAGTTACCAGGTTCATTCCAATGATCTGGTCGGCATAGTCCTTAACTTCTTCCAGAGAATTGGCGACTTTTACACCGCCGCCTTTCCCCCGGCCACCAGCATGTACCTGTGCCTTGATGACCCATTTGTCAGTTCCTGAAGAGTTTTGAATTACTTCTGCAGCTTCAACGGCTTCCTTTGATGTGTTTGCCAGGATCCCTTCAGGAACCAGAACACCGTTTTTCTTCAGTAACTGCTTGCTTTGGTATTCGTGTAGATTCATATATATATCCGTCTTAAACGAGGCTTCAAAAGTACAAACTCGCCACCGGATTTCAAAATAACATTAGTAACTTTGCCATTTATTTAAAGAAAATGATTGTTGCAAGGGATATCCATAAGTCATTCGGTTCTCTGGAAGTATTGAAAGGGATCAGCATGGAGGTTCAGAAAGGGGAGATCATCTCCATTGTCGGAGCTTCCGGAGCGGGGAAATCCACATTGCTTCATATCCTTGGAACGCTTGATACAGCGGATTCGGGAGTCGTTGAGGTAGGAGATGTTTCACTCCAGAAGATGAATGAAAAAAGGCGTTCGGATTTTCGTAACCGGCAGATTGGATTTGTATTTCAGTTTCATCATTTGCTCCCCGAGTTTACGGCTCTTGAAAATATCTGTATTCCTGCTTTCATTGCCAAACGGTCGCGCCGCGATGCCAGAAACAGAGCCAGGGAACTTCTCTCATTCATGAGGCTGGAGGATCGTGCGGATCATAAACCCTCTGAGCTTTCGGGAGGTGAGCAGCAACGGGTGGCCGTTGCCCGTGCCCTGGTCAATAATCCCGGTGTCATTTTTGCTGATGAACCGTCGGGCAATCTGGATTCCGCCTCGGCAGTAGAGCTCCATAAGCTTTTCTTCGAATTGAGGGATCATTTCAATCAAACCTATGTGATCGTTACCCATAACGAGGAACTGGCCGGAATGGCCGACAGGAAACTCACCATCAGGGATGGTATAATCGTTTATTGATTTTCCGCAAAATTAATTTCCAGAATCAGCGTTTACACAATATGAACAGAAGTTTACGGAAACGATCCAGTTATCTCCTTATCTCAACCCTTTTTATCGCTTCTCTGGCAATTGCTTCCGGGTGGTTTCTGATCCTCACTCCTGCGCATCGGCAACTTACGCTACCTCCTGATTCCACCATCTCCAGCCAGAATCCTTCTTCCGATTCTGCATACCAGAAGCTGGTTTATACCATGACCATGTTATTTAACCAGCAACGGTATGAAGAGTGTCTGGTCGTTCTGAAACAGGCCAGGGAACTGAAACCGGATGCTGTTTTTATCCAGGAACGGATCATCCGGGTGGAAGGGCTGATTGCCCAGCAGAAGAAAACCAGAGAGGAATACAGCAGGTTGATCTCCATGGCCGATGAGTATTTCACGAAAAAAGACTACCTCAATGCCAAAGCCTCCTACCAACTGGCTCTTGAGACCAAACCCAACGATACCTATGCCAAAGAGAGGTTAAAGCAGACGATGGAACTTCTTCGTTCCAATAAAGCACAAAATATTCTGTATGATGTTACCCTGGCCGGCGCCGATAAATTGTTCGCAGCCGGGGATTATGAAAAAGCAAAGGTACAGTATGAGAATGCAGGCAACATTCTCCCTGAGGAAATCTATCCCAAAGAGAAGATCAATGCCATTATCAAGATCCTGGTGGACCAACAGGTGAGGGATGAACTTTACCAGCAGGCAATTGCTGCAGGAGATGATTTTTATTCAACGAAAAGTTATCAGCGTGCCTTGCTTGAATACCAGAAAGCCCTTCTTCAAAAACCAGATGAATCCTATCCGAAAACCCGTATTGACGAACTTACCAGGATCCTGGCTGATCTCGCTGCTTTGGAACAGGCTTACAAAGAGGCCATTGCTCAGGCTGACCAACTCTTCGACGAAACCCGGTATGCCGATGCACGGAATGGTTACGGGGAAGCGCTGGAGTTGAAGCCACATGAGATGTATCCGGCTGACAAGATCAAAGAAATTGACGGGATCCTTGACCGAATAGCTAAAGAAGATGCTGATTTTGATCATTTTGTAAACCTGGCCGACAGCTTTTATATGGAGAGAAACTTCATCCGGGCCCGGCAGAATTACCAATTTTCACTTCGGATCAAACCCAACGAATCGTACCCCAAAGCGATGCTCGCCAAGACTGCCGAAGGCGTCGGAGCGCAGGAAGCAGATGCCATGGCTATGGAGCAGGCTTATCAGGCTGCCATTGCCAGAGCCGATCAGTTGTTTGAAGAGGAGATGTTGGCTGATTCAAAAGCGGAATATTCCAACGCACTTGCCTATAAGGCGGATGACGAATATGCCCGGCATCAGATCACCGAGATTGATGAACGCCTGGCTGCTGCTGCAGCCCGGCAAAAGGAGGTGGATGCCCAGTATATCCGGATTCTTGAAAACGCTGACCGATTGTTCTCAGACAACCTCTATCCCCAGGCTAAGGAGCAGTACCAAAAAGCCATTCAGCTGAAACCCGGGGAGGCGTATCCAGTCGGGAAACTGGCGGAGGTTGATGAGATTCTCGCCCACCTTGAAGAACAGAAGGAGATCGATACAAAATACAGGGCCCTCATCGTGGAAGCGAACAAACTCTTCACGGCGCGATCTTACGAACCGGCCAGGGCAGAATATGTTAAAGCTCTGGAAGTAAAGCCCTCCGAGCCCCTCCCGTCTGAAAGAGTCCACGAGATTGATTCGATCCTGACTATCCTTGCCAACAGGGAAGCAATGGAGCTACGCTATGCCGGCCTGGTAGCCGCTGCGGATAACGCCTTGGAAGAGAAACATTATCAGGCAGCATTGCAGGGATATCAGGAAGCAATTGGGTTGAAACCGAAAGAAGCCTATCCGGCCGGAAAGATCCGTGAGATCAACGAAATACTTGCAGGGATTGCCTACGAAGAGAAACGGGAAGCCGATTACCTGACAGCAATTAAAGCGGGTGACAGCCTGCTGGAGGGGACAGCCTACAAGCCTGCAAAAGAGGCCTATGAGTCTGCCCTTGCTCTGAAACCCGGAGAGGCTTACCCTGCATCAAAGGTTGAGGAGATTGATGCTTTGCTTGCTGAACGTGCCCGGCTACAGACATTAAACCAGCAATACGATGAAGCAATAGCTACAGCTGATCAGCTTTTTACATCCAGCGCCTGGACAAAAGCCAGGGAATCATACCAGCAAGCTCTGGCCCTGAAGCCTGAAGCCATCTATCCGGCGGAGAAAATGGAAGCGATTGATGAAAAGCTGGCTGAAATTGAACGGGAACAAGCATTGAATCAACAATACAGGGAGGTGATGGCCTCAGCGGAGAAATTCTTTTCAGCCACAAAATATGATTCAGCACGGGACACATTTATCTATGCTCAAACGATTAAACCTGCTGAAGCCCTTCCTGACCGGAGAATCGCACAGATTGACAGCATTCTTGCAGCCATCGCGAACCAGCAGGCACTGGATGAAAAATATGCCGGATTGATTGCCTCTGCCGACAAACTGCTGCTGGCTAAAGAGTATCAGGCTTCCAGGGAGGGATACGCCCAGGCGCTGGAATTAAAACCGGGAGAAGGATATCCGGCTTCCAAACGGGATGAGATTGATGCAATCCTTGCTGAGATCGCACGGAAGGAAACGCTGGAGTTACAGTATTCTCAGGCAATTAAACGTGGTGACAGCCTCTTTACAGCTACCCTTCTGACTTCTGCTAAAGAGGCATTCGAAACAGCTTCCGGGCTGAAACCAGAAGAGAGTTATCCGAAAACAAAGCTGGCGGAAATTGGTCTGGCATTGGCAGAGATAGCCCGGCAACAGGCAATGGATAAACAATACATGGAAGAGATAGAGACAGGCGACAGGTTATTTGCGGAAAAAGCGTGGGAACCTGCCATTGCTGCCTACAAACGGGGACAGGAGGTGAAACCTTCGGAAGAGTATCCGGCACAGCAGATCGGGAAAATTGATTCCATCAGGCTTGAGATCGCCAGGCAGCAAAAGATCGATGAGCAGTACCAGGTGCTCATCCTTCATGCAGATCAGCTCTTCGGTCAACGGTTGCTTGATTCGGCAAGAGCGGCCTTTTCCAGAGCAGGTGAATTAAGGCCGGAGAAGAGCTACTGGCAGGAGCAGATTGCCCAGATTGACCACATCCTGGCGGAGCAAAAAAGATTGAATGAGGAGTATCAGGCAGCAATCACACACGCGGATGCGTTGCTGGCCGGACAACAATACGAAGAGGCACGTGAAGGTTATCAGAATGCTGCACTGATCAAATCCACAGAGAGTTACCCAAGGGAGAAGATCAAGGAGATCAACCAAATCCTCGCTGAGATCCAGGGAAGGAGGCAGACGTTTGACAAATTGGTAGCTAACGGAGATCAGTTTTTCAGTCGTAAAGAATATTATAAAGCAAAAGAGAATTTTGACCAGGCGCTCGAACTTTTTCCGGATGAAAGCTATCCGAAAGAGAGATTACACCTCAGTGATGTCAGGATCGACAGCATTTTCAGGGCCAATAAAGCTGATTTTGACAAAGCAGTAGGGGAGGGCGACAGCTTTTTCAATACGTTTGAGTACGATAGGGCGATTGACGCCTACACGCGTGCCATCACCTTTTTACCCAATGAGGATTATCCCCGTCAGATGATCGCCAAGATCAGGAAGACAATCTCGGAGAATGCGATCGCTGATGTTCTCAACACACCGGTGGTCATCAAAGCGGGTGAAGAACAGCGGTTTCCCTTTGAACCGGTCAACGTTGCCTCCCGGAGGAATAATTTCATCTATCTGAAAGTCAGGAATCTTACGCAAAACAGCTTCAACATCCTCATGCGGTACGGCAAGGGGGATCAGACGAGCGGCGGGTTGGCCATCCGAAATATTTCCGCAGACGGGGAAGTCAACGAACGCTTGATTAGCGTGAAAGATCAGGATCCGTGGTATCGGGAAGACAATAACTGGATCAGTATTTACCCTCAGGGTGGCGATGTGGAGGTTTCATTCATCCAGGTTTCCAGGGCGATCAACTAACGGAATGGTAAAGAAAAAGGTTGTTCCTTTCTCCTCCACGCTTTCAACCCATATTCTCCCTCCGTTCAGTTCAACGAACTCCTTGCACAGAATCAATCCCAATCCTGTCCCAGTCTCATTGGATGTTCCATCCCTTCGAACCTTGGAATCGATTCTGAATAACTGGTCTACCATTGTGGGAGGGATTCCAATTCCCGTATCGGTGATTGAACAAAGTGCCATCCGATCCTTTTTCCGGAAACTCAGGACAATCTCACCTTCTGGTTTGGTAAACTTCAAGGCATTATTGATCAGGTTCCGGATGATGGCATCCAGGGAGTATTTGTCGGCAAAAACAGTCACATCATCACTTTTTCTTAATTTAATCCTGATTTTCTTTTTACTGGCTCCCGGTTCGAAAATGCTGATATTATCCAGGATTAATTGATGGAGTGAAATAGCAACGGGTTTTACTTCGTATTTTCCGGTTTGTGTGCCTGCCCAGTCCAGAAGGTTTTCTACCAGTCTGAATGTGTTTTTTGAGATGTTCCGGATGCGATGGATAAATTCTTTTTTTTCGTGATCGGTAAAGTCATCGTATTCTTCAAGGAAAAGAGTGGTGAAACCAAACAGGGAGTTGAACGGGCTCCTCAGATCATGGGCAATAATGGAGAAGAATTTGTCTTTGATTGCGTTTAAATTCTGCAATTCAACCGAGTTGGCTTTCAGCAAAGCTTCATTGTCCCTGATGATCTTGTACTTCTCGGCATTGGATAGCACCAAGCCAAAAATTTTTCCAAGGATTGGCGAGAGGGTCTGGTAATAATCAAGATACTGCGGAAAAGCTACATTCACGATATCGATATGCCCGATCGG
>JAFGNY010000047.1 GCA_016926765.1 Bacteroidales bacterium
AATCGTCAGGAGTTCTCCTGAAGGGGAGATAACCAGGGCAAGTCCGCCATACAGTGCCCCCAGCGACTGAAAGGCCAGGAGGATCGCAAGAATCCAAACGGAAAGGGGGTTCTTTTTCATCGGTTAATCTTTGAATATCAATAATACAAATGTCCTTCGCATCAGTATCTGTAATAAATCTTACTCACAATTTTCCAGTCGCTCGCATATTTGTACAGGAACTGATAATCCACAAAGGTGAGCTTATCCCCTACGTAAAACTCAAATTTGGCTACGGCTGCATTTCCGGTGACATCAATATCCAGGAACTTCACCGAGACCTTTTCTTCCGGTTTTTGCGGTAACTTCCCGGATGCCAGATCAGCCCTGATCCGTTCCTTCCAGGCGCTCAGGGAGTATTTTTTCAGGGATCCGTCGGCACCGGGGATGAGCAAGTCGAAATCGGGATGAAACCCGGCGTTGATCTTAACGGTATCGCCTTCGTTCTGGAGGCCGTCAACATAGGCCGTCTGAATGGTTTGCTGAATCAGCTCCTCATCGGAAAGTTTCGGGTCTGGTTCCTGAGCCTGAGCCACGAAACAGAAGAATAGAGCGAAAAAAAACACAAAGGACATTTTCATGACAAGAGGATTTTATTTCTCACAAAAGTAGGTGATTGGTCACAATATCCAAGCCCTTCACCGGATGATCAGCCGGCCGACAGCCGTTTGTCCTGCTGAGGCTGCCATGATGGTGTATAGTCCGGGGCTTAACCCGGTGGTTTCGATCAATACAGAACATGTACCACGGGAGCCACGAATGACATCAGGGGAGAGAAAAACCAGCCGACCCAAGGCATTGTATACCGAAATGCGTGCATCCGATCCGTCCGGGAAACAACCCATTACAAAGGAACCAGAAGTGGCAGGGTTCGGATAGAGGAAGAAAAGGTTTCCCGGTGATGGTGCAGGCTCCGGAATGGAAAGCGGCCCTACCTTCCCTGTTTCCAGGATATTCTGGGCTACAATGTCGGAACTCTGGTCGAGGCCAATCGAGGTGTCCTTCCGGGCATCGCTCCATACCAATACAGCCTCCCCGTTGGTGAAAGAACTCATGGTTATATCGTATTTCCCGGAAAGCGTATCGCTGATGGCGGTAAATGGAGGATCCCATACAAAGGAACCGGTAGAATTCACCCTCATCGCAAAGAGGAATGTCTTCGGTACCGGACCGCTTTTCCCCTTGATGAAGGGTACAATCGAACTCCCATCCGGAAGCGAAGCAGCTCCCGAAACCGAAAACATGGTGTCCTGAACAAAAGGAATGAGGGTCTTCCCCTGATCCCCCCATAGCGGTTCCCCCGTGATTGAAAATCTCTGCGCCATGACCCGGAAGCGGGCCGATCCTGCGGGATCGTATTCGCTCCAATAAACTGTCGTGCTTTGGTCTAGCGGATTAATGGCTCCCTCAGGCGAATCATGGGGATAATCGTCAATGATGAAATAACGGCCGTGCTCCCCAAACAGGATATTTCCGTTTGGATCAATTTTCTGTATTTTATTTTTTGGAAATGCACCAAAGGCGGAGGCCCAGATTACAGTGGTATGATCATTTTCATCCATCAGCGTCCGGGCGTGAATCGGACCGACAGGTAGAAACTCATTCTTGTCCAGGGTCAACGTATTGGGCCACAAATAATTTCCATCGCTATCAAAATGCTGAAGATAAAGATTGGAATATTGCTTTAAAAAAGTACCTCCCTGCACCGGTACCCGGGTGGCGCCTTCAAATAGCAAAATAAAGCCGCCATCACGGGTCGGGTTGATCTTGTAGTTCAACAGAAAATAGGAAATACTGTCGTTTTCCAGTACCACCGGCTGGTTCCACAAAACGGTCATGTCCTTGCTCACCTTTTGCAGGAAGATCGTGGATTTCATGTGATCTCCCATCACCGAATCCTGAATAAGCTCTTCGATTGTCCACCCGAAAATATAATGTCCATCCTTTAGCTGAACGACATTCATGCATGAAATATCCACCTCAGGATCTGCATTCTGGGTCATAGGCAGGCCATCTTCTCCCCACAGAAACGCGCCATTGGGCGATATCCGCCAGGCCCAGGCATTGGAGTAGCCCGTTCTTCTATCGCGGTTGACCAGAACGGCGCAGGAATCGTCGTCGGAAATCAATCCATAATAGGTATCAGATATATCGGTGGGATAACTGTTAACCACCAGGTAGTCATTTCCCCAAACCTTTACCCCCTCCTTGTTGATGCGTGTCAGCATAAACCGGAATTGATAATTCTGCTGAAAGTAACCATCCCAGGAAATATAACCAGCGCCGGTTCCCTCATCCAGGGCAATCATGGTATTACCCATTCTTCCATTGGTATCGGTAATCAGTGTATTCAGCCTCGTGTTGGCGGTCCACTGGGCCTGCAGTTCAATCAATGACAGGGCAAGGAACAGGGTGAAAACGGAAGGTTTCTTCATAGCATCTGGTTGTTAAAGTTTTGGGGAGGAAGAAGGACTTTTTACGAACAGATTCTTCCAAGGATATAAAAATAAGGAAAAGGTGTTTCTGTTTAGCATGCCTCCCGCTATTTTGATCAACGCATATGATTATCCTGTTTTCGAAACTTTTTACTCTGTACTTCTTAATTTGTAATTTTGTGACACACAAGTTGAATTGAATATTTTGACTGAATTATCGTATTAATGAATAGCGAAAAACATAATGGAAGAGGATATAAAAACCCTCAATGATTTTCAAAGCTTGAATATAAAGGAGCCACCTGAAACTACGTTTCTGGAAATCATTGGCAAATCGCACATTGAAACTACCTGGAGCCGGATACTTGCCTTCTTTCTTGATCCCAAACAGAGACATGGGATGAAGGATTTGATGTTACGTTCTCTGTTTGAATCGATTGACCGTCCATTTTCCTTTCATTCAATCCGATCTTATCAGGTTCACACCGAGTATCCTACAAAAGAAGGCAGAATTGACCTGGTCATTGAATCGAGTGATTTTGTGATTGGTATCGAGAACAAGGTGAATGCCTTGCTTTACAATAATTTAGTCGATTATGCCACTACGATAAATAACTCCTCCCAAAAGCGAAAATCATATTTAATAGTTCTTTCAAAGAACAATGCGGACGTGAAAGAAGATGTGAAAGAAAAAATGGAGAGGTTGCAGGTTGAATTGCTTCTTCTGACCTATGAAAAATTTCTTGCCAGCATCCGAAGAAATATTGGCTTTTATCATTCCCATGCCGAAACCAGATATTTTATTTTCTTCCTTGATTTTATTGACAATATTGAGAAAAACCTACACACAAATATATATATGCTGAACGACCAGGAAACAATGAAGTTCTTCATCAACAATTTTGAGGGGATCAAGAAACTATCAGAAAAAACTGCCCTGCTTTCCAAGGAGAAAAACATCGCGATAACCCAGTTGGATAATGAGTTAAGAAAAGATACACAATGGATTCAGGATATCACCTCCCTATAAACGTTTAATTTCACTATTTCCAGAATATAATAGGGATATTTTTCGGGGCGGCTTTTACGAATTAATGCTTGAACCATGGAAGGATATTTCTATTGTTAAGAGCGAATTTATCGCAAGGGTTAAGAACTGTGCAACCCTGTTCCGCGATCGATTTGATGAGGTTAAAAGAATTTATCAGACAGAAGTCACTCAAAAGAAATAACTTAGAAAATATTTCCAGCAACGCGACTGGACGATTCAGTTTATTCACATTCTGTCCAATCCCTATTGTAAGGTACATCGGGTACCCTCGACCTCAATGCTTCAATCTCAGTGTTCAGCGAATTGACCTCAAAAGGACAGTAGGACTCTGCATTATTTTCCCGGGCATAGTCTGATAAAACCAATCTGATCTCCTCATCGTCCAAATATTTTACCAATGCATGGGCTGGATTATTAGGTTTGCCAATAGGGGATGGGATACCATGAAAAACAGGATCATGTTCAATTGATTCTATCCCGGAGACCGACCGAAGAAAACTTACCGGGAACCTGAATATATGAAACTGCTTTTGATCAATGAACCGGTCGTTTCGATTATGAGACAATCCAATAAGGATGAATATTTGACGAATTGTGATTTTCTCATCCCAATTTACTGAAAGACCATCCGGATCAGGTTTAAAGTGGGCTTCATTAGGGAATCTCAGCGGTTTTTGTTTGATTACATCCATATGATGACAATGTCTGTAAACGTGATCCCCATCCGGAATAGATTCCTTTGCCCACATATTTATTCAGCAAGGTTTCTCATCCACATCGACAGATAGAGGTCAACGTTATCAGTATTTACCCACCCCTTGATTGGTCTTACATTTTTGTAAAAATCGCCGTAATAAAATGCAAGAATGACATCTTCGGATTTTCTTAAATTAATCAGTAATCGGGCTCGTGAAGTTCTCCAGGATAGATCAACTGTCCCGTCTTTACAAGGATTTATTTCTGGCAATTCTAAAATCCTTTCACTGTCTTCAAGAATTTCAGTGGCATAGAGCATCAGAAATTTGACCGCAGCCTTCCAGATTTCCGGATCAATGGGCTGGGCATTTTCTTCATCCCAACCGGGTTCCAATGACAGCATATGTTTTGAGTGCTCAATTAAACCGGCAAGTTGCCTGAGTTTCCATTTAACCGGGATAATTTCATTCAGCAATGTTATCTCTAAATCCTCAGTAGTAAGTTCAAGATCAACATATTGGTCAGTATACTGGAGTTGAACATCTGAAAACAATGACTTCCCTGTAAGTACCTTTATTTGATCTTTCTCAGGGTTATAACCAGGTTGAAGAAGCCAATATGACGGCATTTGCTTGTGTTCGCCATGTGATACACGGGAATAGGGCATACAATATGTTGAGCAATTAGCCATAGAAAAGTTTTAATCGGTGATTTCAATGAAAGAAATTGAATTGGAATAATCCTTTTTAATAATTTCTTCTTTTTCCAATGCCCTATCAATCTGTTTTTTCAATTTTTTCAGATCATTATTGTCCAGGGCAATATAAAACTGCTTTGGTTCGCCCTCTTTACGGTAATCGATCTTAAGTTTGTGAATAATTACTGCGTTTCTATTTTTTTGATCAATTTCTTCCTGAAAAACAAGCCGGATATCAGTAATGATATGACTTTCAACAAAATTCTGGTTGTTCTCAGTCAACAGATTAAGCGCTTTGAAGGATAGTTTTAAGGACCCAAGATTTTTTAATAATTCCTTATTTCGTTTTGAATAAATCGCTTTTTGTTCCTCCGCTAAGGTTAAATCCAATCCTTCTCCATATGCAGATGCAAGTTCATTGGACAATTCATCATTGGTAAATTCCTGAGATTCCAGTAAAGAGCCAAGGCTGAAGATAGTCGCAGCAACCTGGCTGATCCATGGATACTCAAGATTTGATTTCAGGGTTTTTATGAATGAATTAGGCCCAAGACCAACCGGGACTATTTGCAACGAGTCTATTAACCGTTGGAAATCATTTTCATCAATTGCATAAAGAGCCTTAAAACCTTCAAGAAACTGTTTCGGGATCTGAATTTTTGCCATAGGTCCGATCTTAAGGATACTGCATTATAATATAGGTAACGAAATTAACAACTTTTTAGTTTATACGTTCATCAAGAATAAAATACTACCATCCCTTCCGTAGCTTTACTTTCGCCTCTTCAGCATTCAGAACATCACTACAGCTCTCAAAATCAACTGATTCAATGCGATCATAGCGCAACTCAAACGGGTTGCGTTCGGGAACGGCGTTGATGATCTCTTCGGCTTGCTTCCGGTTGCCGATGGCTACTTCAACCCACACATCTTCCAGTATATCGGGGATTTGCCCGAACATGTTGCGGATATTTTCCAGCCGTTGGGAAAGTAACTGATGAACCCGGTCCTCGACGGAACCGGCGTAACGCATGTTGTACACCCAAACTTCGTCCCTGTTCTGGCCGATCCGTTGAATTCGTCCTTTCCGTTGTTCCAATCTGGTGGGGTTCCACGGAAGGTCAATGTTGATGAGGGTTCCCAGCCGTTGCAGGTTCAGCCCCTCGCTGGCGCTGTCAGTTCCGAAAATCAGTTTTATCTCTCCCGATTGGACAGCATGTTTGATCTCCTCTTTCGCACATAACCTGAAATCGTTCTGAAACCATATTCCCGATCTGGCGCCTCCTGCATATACAGCGATTTGTATTCCTGGATGATCCATGGCAATCATCGACGAAAAATAGCGGACCGTATCAAAATACTGCGAAAATACGATGCACCCCCGTTCGATCCAACTTTTCTCAAACAATAACTCCTTCAACCGGTCCGCCTTGGGGTCGCGCTCCTGGTTTAACTCAAGTTGCCGGATCAGTCGCCGGAGGATCTCCTTTTCATGATCGGTGATCCTGGCGCTGATGCCGGTCATTGGAACCTCAGATCCTTTTTCTTTGGCATCCTCATTCCGGTCTTCATCTTCGTCTTCCTCGCTCCAAAACTCTTCAGGACTTTCATTTCCCATCAGTTTGAATGCGGTCAGCTTTCCGGCTTCGATACTGCTTCCCAAGCGGCGCAAGAGCAAGGTACGCATGAATCCGGCCGATTTCATGATGGCCCCCAACGCCTGGCAAAACTCCTCGGCTGTCTGATAAGCATCGGCTAAATATCCGGGCAGGAGTATGGCATCCCCGTCACCTTCGCCAAACAACCGGACGGATACTTTTTTCAGGTATGGTTCATGGGTTGCCGGGTCGAGCGTCTCCTCCAGAAACGACCGGGTGCGCCGGATGATGTGCCGTAAAAATGGATTATTACGGGTAAAAAACGATTCAAGCGATTCGAGTTTATTCCTGTCCCAGGGCTTCAAATCCCGAAACTGATCACCCGTCATCTGGTAATCGACGGGTTTCATCCCTGCCTGCCGGCGGAGATGTCCCCAAATCCGGTCGTCTTCATATTCTGGCGGAAAGGGGTCGCGCATCCAGTCCCAGCGGTCG
>JAFGNY010000048.1 GCA_016926765.1 Bacteroidales bacterium
ATCCCCGGGCCAAACGAAATTACCACTTGTATCAAGTCGCGTAACATAGATTTTCTCAGAGACATCATAGGTCATAAAAATCGGGTTGTCGGAAGTAAGGCCAAGATTGCCGCATTGCCTTATTGTCAGACTGTTGATAGGATAAACAACTTTGCCTGTGTTTGTGAACTGCCTGGCCCCCGAGGTTTTCAGGAATTTCTGAACATATACCCCGTATACATTCTGATTGGGATCGCTGAATGTACAGAGAGACCAAACATAGGCCGACCCCGAAGCCTGATTGATATCGGTTTGCATCTGATAGTTATCATACGTACCTGTGGAGGTATTGAAATTTGAGCCGTTCATCCCCCAGGGAATGGTTCCCGCCGGGTTGATTCGTTGCAGGTATGAATTGAATCGATTCCCAACCGAAGCATAATAGCCGAAATAGGTTGTATCCTCCTCGGCGGCGATGGAATAATACCTGTAACCTGCCGTAGTAAGGTCGGATATCTGTAAGGGAGCGTAGAGGGCCGACCCCGAATTATCAAACATCTGTGCATACAATGTAGTGTAGGGGCCGGTGACATATTTCTGGTAAACCACGGTAAATTTTCCTGATGTATTTGCGATCACCTGACCACGGGTAGTATTGCTTGAACCTACAGTGATCGGTATCGGGGTTGCCCATGCCGTGGTTCCGCCGGTGGTGATCTTTTGCAGGCTTAGGGTGTTGGTGCTCCCGTCAATCCATGCAACGGCTACCTCACCATTGCTCAGTGGAGCAGGATACGGGGCAAGACCCAAACCCAGGTCAATGCCATCGTCCCCCCATAACTTAGTCCCGTCCTGAGCAATTTTATAAATCACAGCCATCATGTCTGAGAAGGCCTCATACTGAAAGGCGATGATCAGGTTATTGTCTTCATCCACGCAGACATTGAACACGAACGTGGCTGAACCTGAGGTTTGATTGGAGACAAGGATGCCGTCGGGCCCTAAAAGTTTATAGCCGTTGGCATCAATCAATTGGGCTCTCATGTCGTAATTTCCGCTGTTTTGATGATAAAAGGCAACCCAGGTCTTCCCGTCGGTTGTCGGAGCCGCTTGCATATCGGCCATGGGAAGACCGGAGATTTGGATGTTCACAGCAGTGTTTGGGTTCCATTGCGCCCGAAGCAAACCGGGTACAAGTGCAATAAGGGTGAAAACTGCAAGCACCGTAACACGATGCCCGAGTACGTTTTTCCCTGGATGTTGAACATTGGTTTTCATGGGTAGATCATTTAAAAAGTTAAAGGTACATTTTGTTTGCCTGAAATAAAAGGAGTGATCCCGGCAAGCTAAGTTACTGCACCACGATTTTTTTCAACTGACGCTGGGTTCCCGTCTCGAACTTCAGCAGGTACAATCCTGATGCAAGGTCAACGGGACTGGTTATCGATTGGAACCCTCCCGGACGATTTCCACTGAACAGGGCGGAGGCCACCTCTCCCCGGAGAGAGATCACTTGGATAGTGACCGGTTCCGATTTGTAGGTGGTGAAGGTAACGGTGAGGTGGTCTTTCACAGGATTGGGAAAAACCGCCGGAGCATTTACCTGCAGATCGTTGATCCCCAATGTATTCTGCGTGACCACCATCGTAGTGGTTTTGGTGGTCAGCTGACCGATCGCGATGCTTCCGTAAAAGGTGATGGTCCCGACTCCCGGAGAGGGGGCGGTCCACTGGAACAACCAGCTCTTGGTGCTTCCTTCTTCCGCGAGCGTATGGGTGATGTATTTGTCAGACCCGACCAGTTTGCTGTCGGTGCCGGCGATCAGTGTTCCGAGAAGGTAGCCTGAGCTGTTCATGGGAGAGATCTCAAATCCTTTGTTCCCTTCGCCAGTGGCTGTCACCAGAATGTTGTAGGTCACGCCCGGCTGGTAGCCTTCCGCCGGAATATCGGAAGTGATCATATCCGCTAACGGAGTGGCCGTCCCACCCATGCAGTGGGTACAGTTCTTTCCGTCGTAGGGAGAATTGGTATACCCCGGGGGCGCTCCAACGGGATAATCCGAATTGTCGCCTCCTCCAAACCCGGCCATCATAAAAACGAATGCGACAGCCGTAGCTGTTAAGAAAACTGAGTAGAGATTTTTCATCGTTCCTGTTTTGCGGGTAAAGTTAATATTTCCGATTCGGATTGCCAAATTTACAATTGCCGGTAGTTTCTCCTGCTATGAACATTTCCCAGGATGTTTTTTGTAATTTGGCTGAAATTTTTCCCTCATGAAGCGTCATTTCCTGATCAGTGTTCTTTTTTTTGTATTCTCTGTCAGCCTCTATCCTCAGGAGAAAATCAAAAACCTCATCCTGATGATCCCCGACGGAACCAGCAGCAGCATTTTATCCCTTGCCCGATGGTATAAGTTCGGTGTGTGTGCCGCCGACAACTGCCGCCTGGCGATTGATCCGCATCTTTGCGGGCTGGTATCCACTTACAATTCCGACTCCCCTATCGGGGACTCCGCACCCACGGGAAGCACCTATGCTACCGGCCACCTCTCCAACACCGGGTTCGTGGCCACCTATCCCGTGTCCTCAGGGGCCGGCAGGGACCTGATCCGGGTGGACCCGCTGAAGGCCTACCACCCCATGTTTACCATCCTCGAAGCGACGCAACTGCAAGGGAAATCGACGGGACTGGTGGTCACCTGCGAATTCCCCCATGCCACACCGGCCGACTTCTCAGCCCATACCCCTAACCGGGAAGACAAAGAGGGGATCGCCATCCAGATGGTGCACAACCATCTCGACGTACTATTCGGCGGAGGGATGCAGTACCTTGACCCGGTGAGGAGGGCAGACGGGAGGGACCTGCTGAATGAACTTCGCCTCCGCAACTATACACTGGCATCCACCGTTGAACAATTCCAGTCGCTGACCCCGGCCGATACGCCGGTGTATGGGATTTTCGCTGAAAAAGACCTTCCCTACGATCTCGACAGGGATCCCACTAAGGTGCCGTCGCTGGCCGAGATGACCAAGAAGGCCATTCAGATCCTTGCCCGGAATCCCAACGGTTTCTTCCTGATGGTGGAGGGAAGCAAGATCGACTGGGCTGCCCATGCCAACGATGCGACGGGGATCATCACCGAATACCTGGCCTTTGATGAGGCGGTGAAAGAGGCCATCGATTTTGCCAACCGCGACGGATACACCGCCGTGGTGGTGGCCCCCGATCATGGCAACAGCGGTATCAGTCTGGGCAACCGCCGTACCGAAGGGGATTACGACGAACTGCCGCTGAACGACCTGACCGGGCCGTTGCGGGCTTGCAAGCGCACGGCAGAAGGAATCGCCCGGCTGATCGGTGAAACCCCTTCGAACACCGGGAAGATCTTTTTTGATAATACCGGGATCAGGTTATCCTCAGAGCAAATACAGGCATTGATGGATGCAGACACCTCGACCAACATCAACTTGTTGCCCAGTGAAGTGGCCAGGCTCATCAGCGACAACACCTGCGTTGGATTCACCACCCATGGCCACACAGGGGAAGATGTGATGCTGGCTGTTTACCATCCTGGCAATTACCGCCCTTCGGGTGTCTTAAAAAACGTTGATTTGAATCATTACATGACCAGGATCCTGGGCATTCCGGATTTAGATTCCCTTACAAAAGCAAGGTTCTCTATTGATTCCGTGGCCCTGAAAGGGTTGGACTGGCAGATCACCGAAGTGGATCGTGGCCGGAGACTGGTGATACGTTCAGAAAAAGAGAAGAATTTGCGGGCTGAGATTGAAGCATCAACAGATTACATTATAATCTTAAAAAAAGAGAAACCGGTTAAAAGGATCCCAATAGGTTCCCTTGCCATTTTTGTTGAACCGTTGCAACATTTTTTTATCCCGAAATTCCTTGGAGATATCCTGAAAGAAGAATTGCTTTACGAATAATAACTTCCTGCAAAGTTCGTTTTATTTAGAATTAGTCTTATTTTTGTATTTTACAAGATAGATATCAGGATATTATGGAGTCAATAATATATAAATCAGAATCTCGGGGGCGGGGTGACTATGGTTGGCTCAAGACCAGGTACACCTTCAGTTTCGCGAGTTATCACGACCCTTTACGGGTGCACTTTGGTGCCCTGAGAGTTTTAAATGACGACTGGATTGACGGAGGCAAAGGCTTTGATACTCACCCTCATGACAATATGGAGATTGTCACAATCATGCTGCAAGGAGAGTTAAATCATCGTGACAGCATGGGGCATATGGAGATTCTTAAGCCCAATGAGGTACAGGTGATGACAGCCGGAAACGGTATTTTTCACTCCGAACGGAATAACCTTCTCGATACCCCGATAAAACTCTTTCAGATCTGGATATTTCCACGTGAACAAAATCTAAAACCCCGTTACGACCAGAAGTGGTTTGACCCGGAGGAGCGGAACAATAAGTGGCAAATGCTTGTTGCCCCTGATGAAGAGCCGGCACTGAGGATCAACCAGGATGCCTGGCTTTCAAGGGCAGCACTACAAAAAGGCAAACAGTTGACCTATGACCTGCATAGAGAGAAACAAGGTATCTTTCTGTTTGTCATCGAAGGATCTATTACATTTGGAGACGAGAAATTGAACATGCGTGATGGAGCAGGCATCCGGGATACCAAAGAAATCACTGTCGTGGCGAAAGAGGATAGTGATATCCTGTTGATTGAGGTTCCTTATTCGTGAGACGTGGTTGTAACAGGGACGTTTATCTTTATAACTTTGCCCAGTTCTTTAACTCTGATCTGTGATGCTGGACTATCTCAGACAAAGCTATCCTATGATTGAAAACCGGTGGAGAATCATTCTTCCCATCAGTTTATTCATCACTCTCTTCATGATTATTTTTCAGCCCTTTGGCCTGGCGGACTATGAAGGATCTGATAAACTATTGTTGTTGGCCGGGTACGGGATGGTCACATTCATGGTGCTCTGTTTCAACATGTTTCTGATCCCGGCTCGCTTATCCTTCTGGCCTCAGACAATGGCAAAGATGAAATCCAACTTTCAGTAGCGGATCTTTTTCTATTGGAAAAAACGCTATGCGAAGGTTCGTATGACAGAGGAACCGGAAGAATAAAAATAGCGAACCGGGGAAACTGAGTGGAGGGGAAAGCAAAAAAAGCAGTAAAATTTCCTTATCTTGCGTAGTTGATTTATTAGTATCCAACTCCTTCTCGTCATGCATCAATTCCGAAAAAGGCTCTTCCGGATTCTCCTCTACCTGCTCATCGTTTTTTTCGGCTCCTCTTTTTTCTTTGTCCTGCTGTTTAAATTCGTTCCACCTCCGATCACACCTCTGATGATCGTTAGATGGATGGAGAAACCTGTAAAAGGGCAAACACATACGTTGTATAAGGACTGGGTCCCACTCAGAAGGATCTCCCCGAACATGCAGTTGGCCGTGGTGGCCTCGGAAGACAATCGTTTTCTTGAACACTTCGGATTTGACATGGAAGCGATTCAGGATGCGCAGGCGTACAATGAAAAACAGAAAGGAAAACGGC
>JAFGNY010000314.1 GCA_016926765.1 Bacteroidales bacterium
GAGGTTCCAGGGAAAGTAAGTTTTGAGAGCATCATAGAAGGTGTGACATACCGCATTGAATCAGATGATCAGACCGGTTTTAACGAGAAGGTGATCATTGAATCCCGTCAGAAGGCAAAAAATCCGGCCATTAACATCCTGGATGCCAAAGGGGAGATTATCAAGACGTATGACCTGCCTGTTGGATCCCATATCATGATTGAGGACAATGCAAAAATCAAAGGCGGAATGATTCTGGTGAAGATCCCGAGAGCTGTTGGAAAAGCAGGTGATATCACGGGAGGTCTTCCGCGTGTGACAGAACTTTTCGAAGCCAGAAACCCTTCAGACCCTGCCATTGTTTCTGAGATTGACGGTGTCGTCTCGTTTGCCAAGAAACTCAAGAGAGGAAACCGGGAAGTCATCATCACATCGAAGACAGGTGAAGAAAAACGATACCTCATTCCTACATCTAAACAGATTCTCGCCCAGGAGAATGACTATGTAAAAGCAGGAACACCCTTATCGGATGGAGCGATGACACCCAGTGACATTCTGGCTATCAAAGGGCCGATGAAGGTACAGGAATATATTGTGAACGAGATCCAGGAGGTATACCGTTTGCAGGGGGTTAAGATCAACGATAAGCATTTTGAGACCATTGTCCGCCAGATGATGCGCAAGGTAGAGGTGGAAGATCCGGGCGATAGCCGGTTCCTCGAAGGAGAACTTGTCAATAAAATTGATTTCCAGGATGAAAATGACTGGATTTACGGGAAAAAAGTGGTGGAAGACCCTGGTGATTCACAGTCGCTGAAGCCCGGACAGATTATCAGCGCCCGGAAACTCCGGGACGAGATCTCTCACCTGAAACGGAAAGATATGAAGCTGGTGGAGGCCCGGGATGCAAAACCGGCAACAGCACGTCAGGTACTCCAGGGGATTACTCGTGCCTCACTCCAAACCAAGAGCTGGATATCTGCAGCTTCCTTCCAGGAGACAACCAAGGTGCTTACCCAGGCCGCCATCAATGCACGCCAGGATGAACTGGCCGGTCTGAAGGAGAATGTGATCGTTGGCCATCTGATCCCGGCAGGAACCGGATTACGCGAATACGAAGATCTTATCGTGGGTAGCAAAGAGGAGTATGAAAATCTCCTTGCTTCCAAAGAAGAAGATTAAAAACAATATCATGCAGGAAAAACCAAATCCCCAGCAACAGCTCAATATTGAGTTGACCGATGAAGTGGGTGAAGGAATCTATTCCAACCTTGCTATCATCACCCACTCTCCTTCTGAATTCATTGTGGATTTTGTGAAAATGATGCCCGGAATTCCTAAGGCGAAAGTGAAATCAAGGATTATCCTGACTCCGCAACATGCCAAACGGTTGTATAAAGCGCTTAAGGAGAACATAGGCAAATACGAATCGATGCACGGAGAGATCAAAGACACGGGTGGGGAAATGCCTTTCAACCTCGGGATGCCCACCGCACAGGCCTGACATATTACTTTTTTTTATACTTTCGTCCGGTCGATTTTTATGGACCGGATCAAAAATATCGTCCTCATAGGAGCTGGGAATGTCTCGGCTCATCTTGCTAAAGCCCTCATTTTTAAAGGGTTCACTGTCGTACAGGTGGTCAACCGTTCAGAAAAATCCGGACGGAAGTTAGCCGGCCTGATCAAAGCCAGCTATACCGGATCGTTGGATCAGGTTCATCCCGGAGCCGACATGTATATCCTGGCTGTCAGCGATTCTGCCCTCCCTGAAATTTCTTCCCGGTTATCACTTTCTCAGGGAATCGTAGTCCATACTTCAGGGTCGGTTGGGATGAATGTATTGCAAAGCACCTCCCCGAATATCGGTGTTCTATACCCGTTGCAGACATTCCGTTCGGGAAAGAAAAGTCCATTTCAGCACATCCCTTTCTGTGTGGAAGGAAATTCCACGGAAGTTGAACAGAAGCTTGTTGAACTTGCCGGAATGTTAAGTGATAACGTGCATGTCATCAACTCAGAACAACGTATGATCCTCCACCTGACTGCTGTTTTTGCAGGCAACTTTACGAACTACCTCTTTACAGTTGCCGAGGATCTTTTACGTCAGTATGATCTGCCGTTTGAACTGATCAAACCGCTGATCAAACAAACCGCTGCCAACATCCGTCATACAGATCTTTTCAAACTTCAAACGGGTCCGGCCCTGAGGGAAGATATGCCCACTATTGAGAAACACCTGAAACTATTGGAGAACCACAAGGAGTATCAGGAGATCTATCACCTGATCAGCAAACAAATTATCCATCATAAATACCGAAATGACAAACTATAAATCACAACTCAGGAAGATAACCACATTTATCTTTGACTACGATGGTGTGCTGACCGAAGGAACGATTATCATGACAGAACATGGAGAGCCACTCCGGACTTCATACATTAAAGACGGATACGCGATGCAACTTGCTGTTAAGAAAGGATACCGGATTGCGGTCATCTCCGGCGCCAAATCCAAATCCATGGCACACAGATTGCAAGCGTTGCGGATCACCGACATATTTCTTGGAATCGGAAACAAGCTTGAAACTTTTCATAACTTTCTGAAAGAGAATGCGATCACTCCTTCAGAAGTCCTTTTCATGGGGGATGACATCCCCGACTATGAGATCATGAAAGAGGTTGGCATGCCAACCTGTCCGTCTGATGCTGCTGAGGAGATCAAAGAACTGGCGGCTTATATCAGCCACATGCCGGGAGGGAAAGGGTGTGTTCGTGATGTCATCGAACAGGTAATGAAGGTTCAGGGTAAATGGATGAACAATGACGCATTCACATGGTAATCCACTGACGGTTTGGGAACGGATCACAGGCATCGCCCGTTTTATCAGGTTTCCCAATCTGGTCATCGTCGTTCTGATTGAGTTTCTGCTCCGTTATGGTGTACTTATGCCGGTTCTTTTCAATGGCCGTGCTGAATACATGACCAGCTTGCCTGATTTCATCATTTTTGTCGTGACAACCCTTCTTCTTGCTATCGGAGGATATGTTATCAACGACTATTTCGACCAGAAAATTGACAGGGTTAACCGGCCGGACCAGCTTGTTGTTTCACGAATCGTCGCTCCCCGGATGGCCATCAAGATTCACCTTCTTGTCAACCTGGTCGCTGTCCTCCTCGGGTTTTACCTTGCCTATAAAATTCAGTCTATCTGGTTCGGATTTCTTTTCCCATGCGGTTCCGTTTTCTTCTGGTTCTACTCCGCCAGATGGAAACAACTACTGATTTGGAAGAATCTGATCGTAGCCTTTATTTCGGCTTCCCTGATCATGCTGGTCCTTTTGTTTGAATTCTTCCATCTTCGGCTCTATCCCGACTATTTCTCCACGGTGATCAGTCTCTTGAATGGAGTTTTCTGGATCTTTTTCGGATATGCGGTATTTGCCTTTCTGGTCAGCCTGTTCCGCGAAATTATCAAAGATATTGAGGATCTGAAAGGAGATGAACAGTATGGGACAAAGTCGCTTCCTTCGGTCATCGGGGTCGGTTGGTCCAAATTCGTTGTCATCACCCTGATTTTGATCACTATGGCGATTCTCACCTATGTACAGATCGTTATTTATCAGTTTGGGATGGAGATGTTGTTCTGGTATTTCATGATCATGGTGCAGATGCCCTCCCTCTATCTGATGATTGTTGTCGGGAAGGCAAAAAAACGGGAAGATTTCCATTTCGCCAGCACCTTGGCCAAACTGATCATGTTTACAGGAATTGGATCGATGCTCATGATATATTTTATACATTGATATGATAAACAAACGATTACAGGACTATAGGATCGTTCTGGCATCCCGTTCCGCCCGCAGGCAGTACTTGCTGAAGGAGTTGGGTCTCGATTTTGAGATCATCTCCACGGATGTTCCCGAGGAGTATCCCGATTCGCTTACTCCGGAAGAGATTACCCTGTTTCTGGCAGAAAAGAAAGCCGAAAGTTTTGACACCGCGAGGATGGATGAGAAGAGGATCATCATTGCTGCCGATACGATTGTCACTCTGGATGGAGAAATCCTGGGAAAACCCCGGAATTATGAGGAAGCGCTGGCCATGCTGAAGAAATTATCAGGAAAAAAACATGATGTAATCACAGGTGTTTGTATTAAATCACGGAATCACAAGAGTCTCTTCCATGTTACATCACAGGTCTATTTTAAAGAGCTTTCCGATGAGGAGATTGACTATTATGTCAACAACTTCCGGCCTTACGACAAAGCAGGCGGGTATGGCATCCAGGAGTGGATCGGATACATCGGAATTGCGAGGCTGGAAGGATCCTTCTTCAATGTAATGGGCCTTCCCGTGAAGGAGGTATATGAAGAGCTCCTCGAAAATTATTCCTACCTTTGCTGAGTATGATCAGCAGCGAGATGCAGGCTAAACCCCTTATTTTAATTACCAACGATGATGGCATAACCGCTTCAGGATTGCGTGCCCTGATTGAGGTGGTCAGGCCACTGGGGAGGATTGTCATAGTAGCGCCTGACAAACCACAGTCGGGAACGTCTCATTCTGTCACCATGCACCATCCATTGCGGTTGAAAAAGATCCGCAGTGAATCCGGGTACGTGGAATACAGTAGTAACGGAACGCCGGCCGACTGTATCAAATTAGCCTATAAGATTATCCTGAAACGGAAACCCGACCTGCTGATTTCAGGGATTAACCACGGATCAAACTCATCCATTAACATCATCTATTCGGGCACGATGGCTGCAGTATTTGAAGGAGCAATGGCCGGCGTTCCTTCCATTGGCTTCTCATTGCTGGAGTTTGGTACAGATGCCGACTTTTCAGCCGCCAAACTATATGCCGGACGGATTATCCGTGAGGTGATGTCAAAGAAACTCCCTGAAGGGATTTGTCTGAATGTCAACATCCCTTATGTTCCTGCCAGCGACATCAAAGGGATAAGGATCTGCAGACAGGCAGGGGGAACCTGGTTAGAGGATTTCGATATCCGGAAAGATCCGAAAGGGGAGGCCTATTACTGGCTCAAAGGAGTTTTTGCACGGATTGGCGATGGGGAAGATACGGATGAATATGCCCTTGAACACAAGTACGTCTCGATCGTCCCGGTTAATTTTGATTTTACCGATTACCCCGCAATCAACGAGTTAAAGCAATGGAATTTTTCCTCCTGACGAACCGATGAACTATTACATTATTGCCGGTGAAGCTTCAGGAGACCTGCACGGGTCAAATCTGATACTTGCGCTGAAGGAACATGACCCGTCGGCTTCCTTCCGGTGCTGGGGTGGAGATCTGATGCAGCTGGCCGGGGGCAACCTGGTGAAACATTACCGCGACCTGGCCTTCATGGGTTTCTGGGAAGTGCTGATCCACCTGAAGACCATCCTTTCGAATCTGTATCTCTGTGAACAGGATATCCTTGCTACGAAGCCCGATGCCGTAATCCTGATCGATTACCCGGGATTCAACCTCAGGATAGCCAAGTTTGCAAAGAAGAATGGAATCAGAGTGTTTTATTACATCTCTCCACAACTTTGGGCTTGGAAAAGTTCACGGGTCAGGATCATCCAGAAATATGTTGACCGGATGTTTGTGATCCTTCCCTTTGAAGCGGATTTTTACCGGAAATACAACTATCCCGTTGATTTTGTGGGACACCCTCTCCTGGATGTCATCTCTCCGTGTACCCAGACCTGCGACAGGGACCTTTTTTTCAAACGGAATAACCTCTCCGAAAAACCCATTATCGCCCTGCTTCCCGGAAGCAGGAAACAGGAGATACGAACCATGCTCAAGCGGATGATTGAAATGATACCTTCTTTCAAGGAATACCAGTTTGTTGTGGCAGGGGCTCCTGCCATCGATCATGCGCTATACAGATCTGTTATCGGAGAGGTCCCCGTTGCCATCGTATTTCAGCAAACCTACGACCTGTTGAGCCATGCCGAGGCTGCACTGGTCACCTCAGGCACCGCTACCCTGGAGACAGCACTCGTTGGAACGCCTGAAGTAGTATGCTACAGGGGAAGTCGCCTTTCATTCTGGATTGCCCGCCGGATCGTTCACGTCCCCTATATCTCACTGGTGAACCTGATCATGGGAAGGGAAGTGGTGAAGGAGCTGATCCAGCATTTTTTTACTTCAAAGAACCTTCGCCGGGAACTTACGCGATTACTCGATCCCTCCACCAGGGAGATGATGCAAAGGGATTATAACCAGTTATCACAGAAACTGGGAGGCCACGGAGCTTCTGACCGGACTGCCTCTCTCATGATACAATATTTAAAGGATAAATCAGTTAACCAGTAAAAAATGAAATCTCATGAAGATAAAAACTACAATCAGGATCGGATTCGTTGCTGTTGTTCTGGGAATTTGTTCCATCTCATCGGTAGAGGCCCAGCAGATTGACGCCGCAGGGCAAAAGAAGAAGCCCGATCAGGATCAACGTATGAAAGCAATGGGTGTTGACTCGATGCCTGCTACCATTTTCCCTGCCAAAAAAGAGCTGACCCCGACGGAAAAGGAGGCTCAACGGCTTTACCTGGAAGGTTCTAAAAAAGGTAAATCGGGCGATTACACTGGGGCTATTGAAGACCTGACTCAATCGCTTGCCCTGGTAGAAAATGGCAGTACTTATATGAGACGGGGATTTGCCTATCTGCTTGAGGGAAAATTTACTCTTGCTCTTCAGGATTTCAATGAAGCGCTCCGGCTGATTCCATCCAACAAAGAGGCAATTTTCGGCAGGGGTATTGCACGGTTCGAAATGAGGGACTATAGCGAAGCCGAAGTGGACCTGGCCCACTACCTCAGCGAAGTTCAAACCAATGCGGTGGCTTACAACTACATGGCTGCACTCTGTTTCATGCGGCAGGATTACCAGTGTGCACTGAAAAACTATTCCGATGTGATTCGTTGTGATTCTCTCTACCCCGATTGCTGGCTAAACCGGGCGATGATACGGAATTATCTTCGCGATTTTGCAGGGGCTCTGGAGGATTGCAACGTAGCTATGAAGTATGCACCGAATGATAAAAGGATTCTCAATAACCGTGCAACAGCTAAGATGTTCCTGAAGGATTATGCTTCGGCCCTGGAGGATTTTAACAAAGCCATTGAACAGGATCCTAAATTTGCCGAGGCATACATCAACCGGGGATGGGTTCATTATTACCTGAAGGATACGGAGGGAGCCTGCGCCGACTGGCAGAAATCGCTCTCCTTTGGCATTCAAGCTTCCGGAGACCTGATTGTTAAATACTGTAAGTAGGGAAGCTAATCCTGAATGCCTCTTCATGCGTTTCCAACTGATGACTTGCCTGCTGTTGACCAGCTTCTCCGTGTTTGCTCAACAAACGCAGAAGGAGCTTGTTACGAGTGGGATTACCAAAGCGAAACTGGGCGATTACCAGGCAGCACTGACGGATTTCACTCGTGCGATCCAACTGGATAGTACCGAGGGAGAACCTTATTACAACCGGGGCATTGTAAAAAGCGAACTGGATGATTTTCAGGGAGCTATTGCCGACTTCAGCCGGGTAATCGCACTCTCTCCCTCATACCCCGAGCCTTGGTACAACAGGGGATTGGCGAAAGATTACCTTCAGGATTTTGCCGGTGCGATCCTTGATTACACCAAAGCAATCGCTCTCAAAGCCGATTATCCTGAAGCATACCACAACCGTGGGCTTGCCCTGTTCGATCTGGGCCGGTTTGATGAAGCGATTCAGGATTTTACCCGGGCGCTCGCCTATTCACCCGGATTTGCCGAAGCCTATTACAACCGTGGGCTTGCCCTATTCAATAAAGGAGATTTCTCGGAGGCCATCGGTGACTTTTCACAGTCGATCGACCTGGATCCAGGCCCGGCCGAATATTTCTCCAGCAGGGGAGCTGCCAAAGCTTCCATGGGGGAGTACCACCAAGCAATCATTGACCTCAATGAAGCCATCTATAAACAGCCTGCAGCGATCACTCCAAGGTTGAACAAAGCCCTTGCCTTCATGTATCTGCAGCAGTACCACGAGGCCGAAGCAGCCTATAGTGAAATCCTTGAAATCGATCCGTCCAACCTGGAAGCTCTCACAAAGAGGGGCGTTTCCCGGCAGAAACAGGAGGATCTGGTTGGCGCCTGTGAAGACTGGAATACCGCTCAATCCCTGGGTTCTGAAAAAGCAGCAGTGTATCTTCAGAAATTTTGCAGCCAATAAGGTATTACCTTTTCTCCCTTTCCCCGATTAATGGGATAGAAGAAAAGTACACTACCGATGAATCCATGGAAACCATTTCCATTGATCCGGTTGTTGATCCCATTTCTGTGCGGGATTGCCTATGCTCTGATCCAGCCGGGAGAACAACCTGAAATCCTTTGGTTGGCAGGAGCAACCGGACTGCTTATGCTGGGTTTGCTTCTGTTTACCCTTACAGGAAACCTTCCGTACCGGATGCGATGGATTCAGGGGTGCTTCATTTTTCTGCTGATGGTTTGTTTGGGGGGACTTACTGTTCGTGTATACCATGTGAACAGGCAGGAAGCCGGGGGTTGGCACTCTCCGGCCTTTCCTGCCGAAATCTGTGAGCCCCCTTCCCATACGTCAAAACGGGTGAAGCTGATTCTCACCAGGTATGAACCGGAAATGGAAACAGGAACTCTGATAAGGAAAGGGAAGGTGGTACTATTCCTGGAGAAGGACTCCAATGCTTTAGCTCTCCGGTATGGAGACTGGATCCTGGTATCCGTTTCTCTTAAGCCGTTGCAGGACGAATCAAACCCCTATGGCTTTGATCCGGCAGGTTACTATAGGAGGAAAGGAATTTACGCCCAGGGTTGGGTGGCGCCAACGGACTGGAAACTCACCGGGATTCCTGAGTCGAATTCGCTCAAACGGCTGGCATTAGGGGTTCGTGACAGGTTGCTGAAGATTCTGAAGGAGAATGATCTGAAAGGGGAGGAGTTTGCAGTGGCTTCCGCCATTTTGCTGGGTTATACCGGTGACATCGGCAGCGATTTGCGAAAAGGATTTGCAGCCAGCGGTGCCATGCATATCCTGGCTGTCTCGGGGATGCATGTTGGGATCATCTTTCTCTTTCTGGAAACTCTGCTTGCCGTTCTCAAAAGGAGAAAATTTGGGAGGCTGATTAAGGCTTTCCTGATGATCTTGATGATCTGGTGTTATGCGATGGTAACCGGATTATCCCCACCTGTTTTCAGGGCAGCTCTGATGATCAGCCTGATCATCCTTGGAAAGACGTTGAGACGAAAACCCGATTCCCTGAATGTCGTGGGGGGGGCGATGATGACCCTTCTCCTTCTGGATCCCACCCTGCTTCTCCATCTTGGATTTCAGTTCTCATTTCTGGCGGTATTTGGTATTTTGTTTCTCTACAAACCATTGTTTTCCCTGATGCCCTCACGGGGTTGGGTTCTGACCAGGGTATGGGGATTAATGGCTGTCTCCATCGCCGCGCAAATTGCAACGTTCCCAATGGCACTCTATGCGTTTCATCAGTTCCCCAACTACTTTCTTCTTACCAATATGCTGGTGCTACCTCTCGCCAGTCTGGTAATTTACAATGGGATAGGCGTGTTAGTACTCAGCCCCTTTCCGGTTTTTTCTGCCCTGTTGGCAAAAACGCTCTCATTCATCGTCTGGCTGCTGAACACGGTCATCAGGTTTATCGAAGAGCTGCCCGGATCCGTATCAGGCGGAATTTACATGCATTGGATCGAGGTAGCTCTCCTCTACGGTGTGATTGTTTCAATCGCTTGTTTTTTGTTTTTTCAGAAAGCCAGATGGGTATATACATTCCTGGGCCTCCTGCTCCTCTGGTCAACCATAGGTTTTCTGCGAGACGATGATCAGCTTTACCGGAACAGGATGATGATCTTCAAGGTCAATGGGGCTTCACAGTATCTTTTCATCCAGGGCCAAAAGGCGGTTTTCCTGAAAGATTACCAGGCTGCCTGTGTCTCTCCCGACTCCCGGCAGATCGTATCCGTTATCATCCCGGCTGAAGGGATTACGCGGTCAGCAACGGGCTATCTTACGGAGAACGATTCCCGGATCAGAGATGACCGGCGTGAATTCGGGTTTTTCTTCCGGCGAGGAGATTTCTTGCAATTTTCTGATTATCGTATGATTATCCTGAGCAACACGCTTCCTTCCACTTTGACTGATACCATGGATGTCAACATGGTAATCCTGCGTAAAAACCCGGATATTGAGATTCAACGGGTCGTACGTTGCTTCCATCCCGAGCAAATTGTCATCGATCCGAACAACTCCTGGTATCGTATTCGAAAATGGAAAGAACAGGCAGAAAAACTGAATATCTCCTGTTATAGTGTGGCGGACGAGGGGGCTTTTATTCTGGAGACAAAGAGAGCGGATGACCGGATCAGGTGGATGTTTCCGTTTTTTTCCTGTTTACGATCCCGACAATGATGATCACAAGGGGCAGGAGCAGTAAAGAGAGTTCCCATAGTTGTGGAATGGTAAAGGATACCACAATCGCAATCAGAGCTACCAGAGGTTCCACCACCATCTCTCTATTGGTCGACCTGATCTGACTCGGCGAAAGTTCCTTGTCCACTAACCGGTGTTTCTTGGTGGCATAATACCAGGCCAGGAATCCGAATAATCCGATGAGTAACATATTCAGGTTGAAAAATTGCTGAACATAGAAATCACTGCCAAATTTCAGGCTCAGGGCATTGGGAAGGGGTGCGATCACAATGAAGAAAAGATACAGCAGGTTGATCCATATGTAGGGGCCATCCACTTTGATAATGTATTTCGCCTGGTTGATATGCGTTGCCCAATAAATGGCAATGAAGAGAAATACAAGAAAGGCCGTCAGGAGTTCCCTTGCCTGACCCAGCACAAACCTGGCAGGATCTGAATCGTAACCAACCCAAAAGTTTGCATCATTCATGGTCATTGTTCCTGTCAGTACGAACATCACCATGGATAATGCAAAAATGATATCAGTGATCCGAAGTAACCGGTGAACCGGATCGACAGGAGAAATTGTTTGATTCTGCATGGTCATGATCAGTTGTTTTTATGTTTTTCAGAGGTGCTGATTCCTACAAGCCGGCCAATCATGATCGCGATATACAAGACGCCGAGAACGGCTTCAGACATCGCCAATACCTTAGCGACCTTGCCAAGCGGGGTCATGTCGCCAAATCCCACCGTTGTAAGCACGCTGAAACTATAATAGATCATATCTCCGCTGATTTCATAATTTCCCGGTGTCGCAGACGATATGGATCCCGGATGGATCTTTTCGATAAAACTATAGAGGAACCCAAATCCGATTCCAAGGAGAAGATAGATAGAAATGGCATTGCTGAGATCGGAGAAAGAGAGGCTTTTTAACGTCATGATCGTATAAAAGAGAATTCCTGCAAAGAGGAAGATCAGAACCGACAGGTTGAAATATTGAACCGTCGAGAGGATGGAGGAAGGGAAAAACAAATGGAACACTTCAGTCCCGATCGTAAGTATGGAGATGATCACCATGGCCCAGAAAATACGCCGGTGTACAGACAGGATGAGTAAACACAAAAATGTTGAAACGGAGAGCAGAAAAAGACTGATCAATCCTCCTGATCTGTAATCTTCCAGAAACGGAGAGGATAAAATGATCGTGATGAGTGAAACAAGGAGGAGATGATTTTTAAGGAATTTCATCGTGAAATAACTTAACAGAATGTATGTCAGTGAAGATGTAAAAATAAACGATTGGCTTTACAAAACCAAATTCAACCCGTCAGCAGATTTGTTTTGGTTGGAAGGAATAAAAAAGCCCCTGCTGTGAGGGGCTTTGATTGCGGTCTGGACGAGACTCGAACTCGCGACCTCCGCCGTGACAGGGCGGCATTCTAACCAACTGAACTACCAGACCGGAAATTCGA
>JAFGNY010000049.1 GCA_016926765.1 Bacteroidales bacterium
AGTGGAAGCGGATATTTTTGTGTGATGTGGTACTGGTTTTTCGCGATATCTCCATCGGCAATCACAATCATCCGTGTGAGCTTGCTCTTCTCCCTGAATCCAAGATCTTTGTTCATCTCAATTTCCGGGGGGATCCTATACAGGTAGGCCGAGGTAAATTCTCCTTCAAGCAGGACTGCTACCGGTTGGGGGCCACTGTTAAACATCCGTGGATCGGGTTCATCCCGAAGGATCTCCAGATCAATCAACACGGGAGTATTCGCAATCCTTGAGTAAGGAGAAGTGGTGAGCAGTACTGTTTTCTTTACTCCGGGAGCTTCTACGGTATCGATGCTGCTGATGAACTCCGTTTTCACCGCGTTCAGCCCGTTTACCACAGGGTGGTTGCCGGCAGGTGTGATCAAGGGGAAATAGTACCAGGGGAAAAAATCAAATTGTGGCTGGTCGCCAACCTGCCCGGTTTTGACAGGGATCGGAAGCGCGCTAATATCCATCACAAGATTTTTATTCAACCTCACGCCATAATTGAACAACATCTCATCGAGGTTGATATCATTGGCCAACCCCATTGTTGAAGAGGTTTGTTGCAGGCTATCCATTTTGGCAAATACCGGATCAATCATCCACAACACCCTTCCTCCCCGCATGATAAACTGATCAACAAGGAACTTATCCTTTTCGTCAAAACGCCTTTCAGGACCAGCGATGATCAGAGCCTTGAATTTGTTAACCAACGGAGAACCTGAAGAATCTGTATGTAGCCTTACTGTCAGACTATTGATCTTTCCGTTGAGCGTAATTCGCTCAACGGTATAATATTCCGAGAGGATATCTTCCAGATCGAGGGTCATCTTGTGCGATAACTCCCCCTGCCCTTCCAGGATTGCAATCCTTGGCTTGGTTGTATTGATCAGCTTATCCATCGCATTTCCAAGGTTGTATTCAAGCGCCTGGATAGATTTATTCAACACCTTTTCAGGGTCTTGTCCTTTTATCTGAGTCTGTAAAATATTCACAGGCAACTCCCTTCCGCGGTATACTACGATCGCTCCCGGGAAGATGATTAACTGAGAGGCCTCTCCTTTTCTTGTGACCCTCAGATCAGTGGGTTGCAATCCCTGCTCGGCCAGCAACCGGTAAGTGTCATTGCGTTCTTTGGCATTCGAACTTGCCGAAGGGTTGATGAATTCGAACTGAACATGATCGCTGTATGCTCTGAATTCGTTCAGCATATCCTTCGTTTCATTGGAAAGGCGACGAAATCCTGAAGGCAGGTCTCCATCGAGGTAGACCCTGAAAAAGACATCGTCCTCAAGATCCTTTAACATGGCTTTTACAGCAGGGGAAAGGGAATAGCGCTTTTCGGCCGTGAGGTCGAACCGCGTAAAGAGGAACGAAGCGATGATATTGATCAGCACAATGATCACAATCCCCAGAGTAACCTGGAGAATGTTATTCCGCTTGATATTTCGCTTCTTATTACTCACTGTTTAATTCAAACTTTTTCTTTTCAACCACAAAGTCGCCAAAGGATTCCACAAAGGTGCGCAAAGGAATTTCTTCTTCGCCTTCGTGTTGACCTTGTTCGCCTTCGTGGTTATCTTTCCACACAGATTCTTTTAAAGTTCCCTCTTCCTTTTGTTAAAACCCTTGTTATCGATTCTCGCCATGACAATTTCTCTTCCTGCTTGTCCGCTTGTCCGCTTGTTTCACCACTTTCTGCTCTCCAGCCTGACCTTTGTAAGCAGGATAAACAACGCCATCACGCTGAGAAAATAGACCAGGTCACGGGTGTCAATCACCCCCCGGCTCATGGAAGAATAATGGTCGCTCAATCCCAGTGATTGGATCAGGAGGCCTGTTTTGCCCGAGATGACGAATGTATAGATAAACTCAAATCCCATATACATAAAGAAACTCAGGAACACGGCAAGGATAAACGATACAATCTGATTATCGGAAAGGGAGGAGGAAAAGATCCCTATCGACACAAAGGCAGCCCCCAGCATAAGCAACCCGATGTAGGAACCCCATATACTTCCCAGATCGAGGTTTCCCGGGGGTAATCCCAGTTGGTAGACCGTATAGACATATACCAGCGTGGGGACCAGGGAAAAAAGCACCAATACCGTACCGGCAAAAAATTTAGCCAGAATCACCTGCAGGTCCGTCAGGGGTTGCGTCATCAGCAGTTCAAGAGTGCCGCTTCGTTTCTCTTCAGCAAAAAAACGCATGGTAATCGCGGGGATCAGGAAAAGAAAAACAAAAGGACCCAATAAAAAAAGGCCATCCACATTGGCATATCCAAAGTCGAAAATGTTGAATTGCAGAGGGAACACCCAAAGAAAAAGTCCGATGGTGAGAAGAAATACCACCATCACGATATACCCTATCAGGGAGTTAAGAAATCCGTTGAGTTCCTTCTTGAAAAGGGCGTACATACAGCAGGATGTAATTGGAGTGCAAAGTTAAAAATTTAAATGAGATGCCGGATGCCGGATCAACTTACAACCTATTCCACCTCTATCAACACCGAAGTATCCAGCTTCAACCCCAGCAGACTGCTGGCATCTCCTCTGTTGATAGCGATCTCAAGGTACCTGCTGATGCTGAAGAGGGCAAGCATTTCGCCTTCATGGACATCCATATAGGATTTACTGATCTGTGTGATCCGGTAGTTGGGAGAACGGAAGGTGATGACAAACTTCCGGTTCCTGACTGTTGATTTAAAGAGCGCCTCGCTGATGTTGGCAAATGCATTTCCATAGCGATCCACATAGATCACTTTGCCCTTGATCAGATCGGCACTGATCACGGGTTGAAAAGCCATTTTTACCATGACTTTCTCTTTCCTGTGTCCGAGTTCCTCGATAGGTTTGCCGGCTGCCAGATGGCATGCTGCTTTCACAAAGACATCCCGGGTAGAAAAGGTAAAATAGTCGGAATCCTGAATGATATCGAGCTCTATGATTTTCTCAGGGACTTCATCAAAAATCAGTGAAAAAATGCCATTATCGGCTGCAACAAAATAATGCCCTTTATGAAAAACTACTGTATGAGGGCTTTCGATCGAGGCTTCGGTGTTGATCCCGAGAATATGTATGGTACCTTCAGGGAAGTTGCTGTAGAAGTTCCGGATAATGAATGCGGCCTGATTCAGGTCAAACGGAGGGATTTCATGCGATATGTCCATGATGACTGCTTCCGGCAGCTGGCGCAGGATAGCCCCTTTGACGGCTCCGCGGTAAAAATCCTTCTTTCCCCAGTCGCTGGTCAGTGTAATGACAGCCATCGATTTATTTGTACATTTGCGAATCAAAGGTATATATTTTTTGATGAGCGAAAAAATTATCCGGATCGAATCGGTTGACCCTCTGGAGATCTTCGGTGTAAATGATCAGAACCTGGATGAGGTCCGCAGTTTCTTCCCGAAGCTGAAAATCGTTGCCCGCGACAATGTGGTCAAAGCCATCGGCGAAGAGTCGTTACTTCTTGAGTTTGAAGCAAAATTCTCTTCCCTTCTGCTCCATTATGAAAATTTCGGCCGGCTGACGAAAGGAGATCTCATGCTGATCCTTGCAGCAGACAACGGCTCTATTCCCCTGAAGCCGGAAGGGCATCATTCAGGCGTTTTGGTTCATGGTCGTAACGGGATGCTGATCCGCGCACGTACGCCCAATCAACAGAAACTGGTGGAAGCGATTGACCGGGATGACCTGGCTATTGCGATTGGTCCGGCCGGCACCGGGAAAACCTATACGGCAGTTGCTCTGGCAGTGAGAGCGCTGAAAAATAAAGAGGTACAGAGGATCATTCTGACACGTCCTGCCGTTGAAGCTGGTGAGAACCTGGGCTTCCTGCCGGGAGACCTCAAGGAGAAGCTCGATCCTTACCTGCAACCGCTCTATGATGCCTTGCGTGATATGCTGCCAACACAAAAACTCCTCACATTTCTTGGCGACGGCACGATTGAAGTGGCGCCGCTGGCTTTCATGCGCGGCCGCACCCTGAATAACGCGTTTGCGATCCTGGATGAAGCACAGAATACGACCCCGGGCCAGATAAAGATGTTCCTGACGCGGATGGGAGCCTCAGCAAAATTTATTGTCACCGGCGATATCACCCAGATTGACCTTCCTCTGAAACAGGAGTCGGGACTGGTCCACGCCCAGTCCATTCTGAAAGATATTCCCGGAATCTCCTTTATCTACCTCGACGAAAAAGACATCATCCGGCATAAGCTGGTGAGCCGGATCATCAGGGCTTACTCGAAGTAGCCTTAACAAAAATAGAACACAGATTACACAGAAAACACGGATTATCACTGATTTTATTCTTCTGTGTAAATCTGTGGAATCAGTGTAATCTGTGTTCCATTTCCTAATTTTTCTACCTTTGTCAATGATAAACTATAACTGACATTATGCAAAACGTAATCCTCAAAACCCAGTATCATTTTCCCGGACAAAAGAGCCTGTACATAGGAAAAGTACGTGATGTTTACAACATCGGTGACAAATATCTGGTGATGGTCACATCAGACAGGATCAGTGCCTTTGACGTCGTGCTGCCAAGAGGAATACCTTACAAAGGACAGGTGCTGAACCAGATAGCCGTAAAATTTCTGGATGCCACTGCCGATATCTGCCCGAACTGGAAGATTGGTAGTCCGGATCCCAGCGTCACGATCGGGAAATACTGTAAACCCTATCCGGTAGAGATGATTATCCGCGGCTACCTCACCGGGAGTTCCTGGAGAACATACAAGAAGGGAGCCCGTACTATCTGCGGCGTGCCTATCCCCAACGGGATGAAAGAGCACGAAAAGTTTCCGGAACCAATCGTTACACCCACGACCAAAGCAACGGAAGGGCACGATGAAGATATCTCGAAGGAGGAGATCATCCGGCAGGGGCTTGTTTCGGCTGAAGACTATGCACTCATTGAAAAATACACCAGGGAGTTATTCCATCGCGGTACGGAGATGGCCAGGGAGAAAGGGCTGATCCTGGTGGATACCAAATATGAATTCGGGAAGGGTGACGACGGCCGGATTTATCTGATCGATGAGATCCATACACCCGACTCATCACGCTATTTTTATCTCGAAGGATATGAAGAGCGCCAGGCGAAGGGCGAGCAGCAGAAACAACTTTCCAAGGAGTTTGTCCGCGAATGGCTGATGGCCAACGACTTCATGGGAAATGCCGGGCAGCAGATTCCGGAGATGACCGATGAAATTGTAAACCAGATCTCGGAACGGTATATTGAGCTTTATGAAAATATCACGGGAGAGAACTTTGTAAAATCAGATACCACACAGGTAATTCAGCGTGTGGAGGAGAATATAATGGGGTGGCTTAGCTTACAGTAATTGAGAATTGAGAATTGAGATTTGAGAACGAATTTAGTTTACCAGATGAAAGATGAAAGAGAGTGTTGTTGAGAAGAAAAGCTACCAATTCTCATTAAGAATTGTTAAATTGTATCAGTATCTCCTGAAGGAGCATAAGGAATATGTTTTGTCAAAACAGGTTCTGAAATCGGGAACCGCTATTGGAGCGATCATCAGAGAAGCAGAGCAGGCCGAAAGTACCCCTGATTTTATCCATCAACTCTCCATCTCTCTTAAAGAAGCCAAAGAAACTGAATATTGGCTATCCATCTTAAAGGATACGGATTATATTGATAAAAAAATGTTTGATTCAATAAACGAAGACTGCGATGAAGTGATATCTCTGCTTACCAGGATTATCAAAACAACCAAAGCAAACCTAAAAAACAAATCATAAAAAATCCTTTCGTTCTCAATTCTCAATTATCAATGCTCAATTAAATGATCCCGTTTTCCCCTCCCCGAATGGACAAAAAGATTGCCGATGCAGTCGTCGAAGCGCTCTATTCAGGATGGATTACTACCGGGCCGCGAACCAAGCGGTTCGAGCAGTTGCTGACAGCCTACGGCGGCCATCGGGCAACGCTCTGCGTCAGTTCGGGTTCAGCCGGACTGGAGCTTATGTTACGATGGTTTGGCGTGAGGCCTGGCGACGAAGTGATCGTGCCGGCTTATACCTACTGCGCCACAGCCAATGTCATCATGCACTGCGGAGCTACACCGGTGATGGTTGATTCGGGTGATGATTTCAATATCTCTCCGGAATCCGTTGAGCGTGCCATTACCACACGCACCAAGGTGATCATACCTGTCGATATTGCTGGATTTCCCTCTGATTATAAAGCACTGAATTCCCTGGTTGAACGCCCCGTAATCCGGGAATTGTTCCAACCGGCTACCCAGGAACAGAAGATGCTGGGACGAATCCTGGTGCTTTCCGATGCCGCCCACTCCATCGGAGCCACATATCACGGAATGCACACCGGCAGCCTCACCGACATCACGGTTTACTCCTTCCATGCCGTGAAGAACCTGACGACAGCCGAAGGAGGGGCTGTCTGCCTGAACCTCCCGGAACCTTTTGACAATGAGTCGGTTTACCGTCAGTTGAACATCTCTTCCCTCCATGGCCAGACGAAAGATGCGCTGGCAAAGTCCCAGGTGGGCGCCTGGCGGTACGATGTAATCGAACCGGGGTACAAGTTCAACATGACAGATCTTCAGGCAGCAATGGGGATAGCTGAACTGGAGCGGTATGATACCGATATGCTGCCTCGCCGGAAGGAGATTTTCGACCGGTACTCCCAAACTCTCAGCCCATATTCCTGGGCTCAGATCCCACACTATGAAACACCCGAAAAACGATCCTCCTATCACGTCTTCCTTCTTCGTATCCGCGGCATCGAAGAGAAGCAGCGCGATAGGATCATCAGCCGGATTTTTGCCCGGGACGTCGCCGTGAATGTCCATTTTGTCCCGCTCCCGATGATGACTTATTACAAGAATGCCGGCTACCGGATGGCTGATTATCCCGTCTCATATGACAATTATTCCCGGGAGATCACATTGCCCGTTTATTATAGCCTTACGGATGAGATGGTGGATGAAGTTATCCGGGCCGTGGTGGAGGCGGTGGAGGAAATAATTGATAATTGATAATTGATATCAACATACCCCTATCTGCTCCCACGGATACACATATACAAATTGAGAGATAAAATTATCTGGCATTTCTTAGTAAACTTGTAAAACCAAATTGATCTGATGACCCGGTTTCTGGACATCCTGTTCTCCCTGATCGGCCTGATCACACTCTCCCCTGTGTTCCTGGTGCTCATGATTGTCATTCCCATGGATTCCAGGGGCACGGTCTTCTTCATCCAGTCCCGGGTTGGAAAAGAGGGAAAGGATTTCCGCTTGATCAAATTCAGAAGTATGATCCCGGGCTCTAAGCAAAATGGAAATCTGACGGTTGGAACCCGGGATGCACGGATCACCAACGTGGGACACTTTCTGAGAAAATTCAAACTGGATGAAATTCCGCAACTGCTCAATGTCCTCAAAGGGGATATGAGCCTGGTGGGTCCCCGGCCGGAAATCCGCCACTTTGTGGAGATGTACACCGAAGATCAGAAGAAGGTCCTCTCTGTCCGGCCCGGCATGACCGATTTCGCCTCTATCGAATACATCTGTGAAAATGAACTGCTGGGGAGGTCCGCCAATCCGGA